>CACZNC010000023.1 GCA_902782445.1 uncultured Ruminococcus sp. | reverse complement strand
TTATGTGCTCCGGCTATGACCGCTATTTCCAGATCGCCCGGTGCTTCCGCGACGAGGACCTGAGAGCCGACCGCCAGCCCGAATTCACCCAGATCGACGAGGAAATGTCCTTCGCCGACGAAGAGGAGATCATGACCGTCAACGAGGGCTTCCTCAAGACCCTCTTCGAGCAGTTCATGAAGAAGGACCTGCCCACTCCCTTCCCCCGCATGACCTGGAAGGAGGCCATGGACCGCTTTGGCTCCGACAAGCCGGACACCCGGTTCGGGCTGGAACTCTGCGACCTCTCCGACCTCGTGAAGAATTCGGAATTCTCCGTGTTCCGCGGGGCTGTCGAAGCGGGCGGAAGCGTGCGCGGGATCAACGTCCCCGGCGGCGCGAAGATGACCCGCAAGGAGATCGACTCCCTCACCGATTTCGTGAAGACCTACGGCGCGAAGGGCCTCGCGTGGTATAAGAACACCCTCCCCCAGCCCACCTCCTCCTTTGCGAAATTCCTCACCGAAGAGGAGACGAAGAACATCCTCGAACGGATCGGAGCGGGAGAGGGGGACCTTGTCCTCATCGTCGCCGCGAAGAACAAGGTCGTCTTTGATTCCCTCGGAGCTCTCCGGTGCGAAGTCGCGAAGCGGCTCGGCCTGATCGACAGATCGAAGTTCAACTTCCTCTGGGTCACCGAATTCCCGCTGCTCGAGTACTCCGAAGAGGACGGCCGGTTCTACGCCATGCACCATCCCTTCACCATGCCGATGGAAGAGGATCTCCCCCTGCTGGACACCGATCCCGGAGCGGTCCGCGCCCGCGCTTACGACTGCGTTCTGAACGGCACGGAGCTCGGCGGCGGTTCCATCCGCATCCACACCACCGAAATGCAGACCCGCATGTTCGAGGCGCTGGGGATTGGACCCGAGGAGGCGGAGGAGAAATTCGGCTTCCTGCTGGAGGCGTTCCGGTACGGCGTTCCCCCGCACGGCGGACTGGCGTTCGGCCTCGACCGGGTGGTGTGCCTGCTTCTCGGGCTGGAGGATATCCGCGACGTCATCGCCTTCCCGAAGGTCCAGAACGCGTCCGAACTGCTGTCGAAGTGCCCCGCTCCCGCCGATCCGAAGGCGCTGGAGGAGCTCGGCATCGCCGTGGTGAAGACCGAGGAAGAGGAATAAGCACAGCTGACGCATAGTTAAAATATTCAAATCAGGGCCGCCGCATCACCCGACAGGGACAAACGCGGCAGCCCCTTTCTTTTCAACGGAGGCAATCATGATCTTCAAGACAATCCGCTTCATGCCCGACGCCGGTGAGGACGTCCGCCTCGACGCGTACCTCGCCGATCCCGTCTCCGGCTTCACCAGAAAGGCCATGCTCGTGATCCCCGGGGGCGGATACGGGGCCGTCTGCTCCGAACGGGAGGGGGAGCCCATCGCCCACGCCTTCCTCGCCCGGGGCTATAACGCCTTCGTTCTCCACTACACCGTCGGACGGAAAAAGCCCTATCCCGCCCAGCTGAGAGAGGCTTCCCTCGCCGTCGCCCACATTCGGGAGAACGCTGTGGAATACGGGATCGACCCGAACAAGGTCTTCGCCGTCGGATTCTCGGCGGGCGGACACCTGGCGGGCTCCCTCGGGACCATGTGGCACCGGGAGGAGGCATGGAAAGATCTGGGATTCCCCTTCGGCGCGAACCGGCCCGACGGCGTGATGCTGGTCTATCCCGTGGTCTCCGGTGTCGAGCCCTACGGGGACTGCGGCACCATCCGCAACCTCCTCTGCTCCGACGTCACGACTCTGGAAGAGCGCCGGGTCGTCTCCCTCGAATGCGCGGCGGACGAACGCTCCTCCCCCCTCTTCCTCGTCCACACCTCCAACGATCAGGGAGTCGACGTCCGCAATTCCCTCGTCCTCGCCTCCGCCTACCGGGAGCACGGACTGGAATTCGAAATGCACATCTATCCCGACGCTCCCCACGGAGTAGCCCTCGGGAACGACATCACCGCCTGCGGCAATTCCAAATGGAACAATCCGAGGATCGCCCGGTGGGTGGACGACGCGGCGGCATGGGCGGAATCGCTGTGAGCGGCCGGGAGAACGGGGCGGGACGCACGGTTTTCGTCTCCCCGGCCGGATCGGACGACACCGGGACCGGAGCGTTTGACGCCCCCTTCGCCACGATCGGGAGAGCCGCCCGGACTTTCCCGGGATCGCTGATCCTCGTCCGCGGCGGGACATACGGACCTGTCTTCCTCGGACCGGACTGCGCGGGGACGCCCGATTCCCCCACCGTGATCCGCGCGGCGGAAGGAGAGCGGCCCGTCATCCGCCCGGAGAAGAGCGGGGAAGGGAGCGCCGGGATCCGCCTGCTCAACGTCGGCCGCATTGTCCTCGAAGGCCTCGAGGTGATCGGCGGACGGCACGGCATCCGGTACGAGAGCACCCGGGAGGCAGGGGACGCGCCTCTTTCCGGGATCGTCTTCCGGGACTGCACGGTCCACGGGATCCGGGGGGTCCACGGGATCTGCGTCTACGCCCGGAACGACCGCGCCTCGGTGACGGATCTGAGGGTCGAGGGATGCGAGGTGTACGACTGTGAATGCGGATCCAGCGAATCCCTCGTCCTCAACGGCAATATCGACGGATTCCGGATCGCCGGGAACCGGATCCACGACAACAACAACATCGGGATCGACATGATCGGCTTCGAGGGCACGGCCCGGTCTCCGGAGGGCTCGTACAGATCCGACTGCGCCCGGAACGGAGTCTGCCGGGACAATGTCGTCTGGAATATCTGTACCGAGGGCAACGAGGCCTACCGGGTGGGGGATCATTACGATCACTGCGCCGGGGGGATCTACGTCGACGGCGGGCAGAACATCGAGATCAGCCGCAATTTTGTCTTCTGCTGCGATATCGGCATCGAAGTCGCCACGGAGCACAGCCCGCTGGCCGATCCCCTCTTCCGGGTCACGGGGGTGGAGGTGCGCGACAACGTCATTGCGGGCTGCCGGGGATGGACGGGGCTCTGTTTCGGCGGGTACGCCCGGGATCTCGGGTTTACCGAGGACTGCGGATTCGAGCGCAACACCCTCATCGGCAATGCCGCCGGGATCGCGGTCCAGCGTTCGAGGAACAACCGGGTCCGGGGGAATCTGCTCCTCGGCGGGGACGCGGGGATCATTTACAACGAGAGCTGCCGCCCGGAGGATCTCGTCAACCGGATCTCGGACAACGCCGCCGGTGGGACGGAGGGCTGGGAAGAGGGCTCCTGGCGCGGGGAGTACGGGGAGATCGTACCGGCTGCAAACGGATCCCTCCCGGACTTCGGGGACGTCGGGTCCCGCTTCATCCCGGACAGGGAGGAGATCGAAGCCGTCCCGGGATTCGGAGCCGTTCTGTCCGTCCTCGAAGAGCTGCGGCGGCAGGCGGAAGAGAGGAAAAAGGACAGAGGATCGGAATGAACCGGCCATCCGGCGAAGCGGGTTTTCCGGCCGCTCATGCCGATGGAAGAGTAAGGAGCGGAACATGACCAAAACGGAGATCTATATCCGGCTGGACGATCGGGACACGAAGATCCGGCGGCCGAGACCTCATAATACCTCTCCGTTCTGAAAAACGTCCGCGTCAGCTGCCGGGTGCCGTTTTCGGTGTACGTCGCCGGGGGCGGGTACATCCGCGAATCCGGGGAAAGCTGTGAGATCGTTCCGCGCCCCATGAAAAACCGTCCGGGCAGGGAACCCCCGCCGGAGAGCAAAAGGAGACCTTCGAGATGTTTCATAAAGCCCGAGAGGGATTTTACCGGGAACTGCTCGCCCTGATGGTGCCCATCGCCGTGCAGAATCTCATCACGGCGGCGGTCAGCATGGCGGACGTGCTCATGGTGGGACAGCTGAACCAGACCGCTCTTTCCGCCTCGTCCCTGGCAGGGCAGGTGCAGTTCATCCTCAATTTCATCTTTTTCGGGCTGACCTCCTCCGTCACGATCCTCGCCGCTCAGTACTGGGGCAAGGGCGACAGGCGGGTGCTGGCGAAGATCCTCGGGCTCGGGCTGTATATCTCCCTGTTCGTCACGACCGTAGCCGCCGTCCTCTGCCTGACTGTTCCCCGGGCGGTCATGACCTTCTGGACGAACGAGGCGGAGCTTGTCGAAGTCGGCGCGCGGTATCTGAGACTGGTCGCCCCCTCCTATCTCTTCGCCGGACTCACCCAGCCCTATCTGGCGGTGACGAAGAGCTGCGAGCGGGTGAAGTTTTCGATGGGCCTCTCCATCGTCACCCTCGGGCTGAACGTGATCCTGAACGCCGTCCTGATCTTCGGCCTCGCGGGCTTCCCGGAGCTCGGGATCGAAGGGGCGGCCATCGCGACCTCCGTCTCCCGGGGCGTCGAGCTTCTGATCTGCCTTTGGGATTTCCTGCACCAGAAGACCTTCCCGCGCTCCCCCGCCGTCGTCTTCGTCCTCCCGAAAACCCTGATCGCGGACTTCGGGAAATACGCCCTCCCCGCCTTCGTCAACGACATCCTCTGGGGATTCGCCTACAACATGAATTCCGTCATCATGGGCCATCTCGGGACGGACATCGTCGCCGCGAACTCCATCGTCACCGTGGTCCGGGAGCTTGTGACGACGGTCGGATTCGGCATGTCCTCCGCCGCGGCGATCATGCTCGGCAAGGCCCTCGGCGAGAGAAAGCCGGAAAAGGCCCTTTCGGATTCCTCCTCCCTCTTCCGGACCACCCTGCTCTGCGGCCTTGTCTGCGGGGTGATCCTCGTCGCCGTCACGCCCCTCATCCCGCACATCGCGAAGGTCTCGGACACGGCGGCGTCCTATATGAAGGTCATGATGCTCCTCGGCGCGGTGTATCAGATCGGCCAGCTTGTGAACACCCTTGTGATCGCGGCGATCCTGCGGTGCGGAGGCGACACGAAATTCGGCATGGCCCTCGATATCATCACGATGTGGGGCTGGGCGGTCCCGGTGGGGCTTCTGACCGCGTTTGTCTTCCGTCTCCCGCCCCTCGTCGTCTACGCCTTCATGTGCACCGACGAGTTTGTGAAAATGCCCTTCGCTCTGGCGCGGTTCAAGAGCGGCAAATGGCTGAACAATATCACGAGAGAGCACGAATAAATCGGATCCGCGGATCGGGGCAGCGATCGCGGCGCGTTTTCCGAAAACGAAAAGAGACCTTCGAAGGGCCTCTTTTTTGCTGCATATTCGAAGATAATACTATTCTCGTTCTAAAAAGCTAACTATACCGCACTTAATTGGTATAACCTTGTCCTCCCCCCAATTGAAGTTCTTGCCAGGCTTCTTCGGGGAAGCCGCGTTTCCTTTTTAGCTTGAGATTAGTATAAGGCTTCACAGGATTCCGGCTTTCAGGGCGTCTTCGTAAGCCCGCGGATTTCCTGCGAGGATGGAGCCCGGGGAGTCGAAGGTCACGGGGGAGCCGTCTATCCGGGTGATGATGCCGCCGGCTTCGGTCACGAGCAGGGAGCCCGCCGCCACGTCCCAGGGAGACAGACGGTATTCGAGAAAGAGATCCAGCGATCCCGCCGCCGTCATGGAGAGATCCAGCGCGGCGGAACCGGACCGGCGGACGTCCCGGGAACGAAGGAAGAGGGCTTCGACGGCGCGGAAGGTGATCTCCGTCAGCTCGTCCCTGTAATACGGGGAGGTCCCGAAACCGACCAGAGCCATATCCAGCGGCCTGGAGGACACGGAAAGCCCGGTCTCCGTCCCGGACGCGGCGTCGAAGAGGAAAGCGCCTCCCCCTGCCTCCGCGTGATAGATCGAACGGGAGTAGGGATTCATCACCGCCCCGAACACCGCCCGCCCCCGGTCGCAGACGCCCACGGAAATCGAACTGTACCGGTAGTTGTGGATGAAATTCGTCGTGCCGTCGATCGGGTCGATGATGAGGCAGAGGGACGAGGCGAGCAGTTCCGTGTGGTTTTCCTCGCTCTCCTCCGCGATCACGACGGCCTCCGGGAGCAGCCTGCCGAGCTCTTCATACAGAAAATCCTGCACGGCCACGTCGTAGTCGGTGACGAAATTCGCGTCCCCCGGCTTGACGCGGATCGCCGCATCCACATCGTGAGCGGAAAGCACCATCTGCCCCGCCCGCTCCATGATCGGAAGAATACCGGAAAAATCTCTCATGTCAGCCTTCTCTTCCTCCATCCGTCCCGCACAAGGACGGGAACCGTATAAAATGATAAAACTCCCCTCGGACAGAGACCGTCCTCACGGAGAGTTTTTTTCATGACCGGAAACCTCAGGCATCCGCTTCGACGGAAACGGCGGGCTCCTTCACGGCGCGCTGCACCTTGCCGGAACGCAGGCAGCGGGAGCACACGGCGACGGTGGTATGGGTGCCGTCGACGACAGCCTTGACTTTTCTGATATTGGGCTTCCAAGCTCTGTTGGTCTTGCGGTGGGAATGGGAGTCGTTGTGCCCGAAGGTAACGCCCTTACCGCAGATTGCGCACTTAGCCATTCTGATACACCTCCATCATGGATTCTGAACCAAGTCAACGAACCTTATTATAGCACAGCTTATTTCAAAATGCAAGAGGGATTTCTCTTTTTCTTTGCACAAAAAACCGGATTTTTCCGCCCCCGGATTTGCCGGATCGGAGCCCTTTCCGCTTTTTACAGCGACGAGATGAATTTTTCAATCCGGTCGAGGGCCTTTGCGATGTGCTCCACCGAGTAGGCGTAGGAGATCCGCGCGAAGCCTTCCCCGCATTTTCCGAAGGCCGTCCCGGGGACGATCACCACGCCGCCCTCCTCCATCAGCCTCCTGCAGAAGACCTCGGAGGACATGCCGAATTTCGAGATGTTCGGCCAGACGTAGAACGCGCCTTCCGGGTGGAAGCAGTCGATCCCCATTTCCTGCAGGCCGCCCACGAGATACCGGCGTCTTCGGTTGTATTCCGCCCGCATTTCCGCCACGTCCGGGTCCCCGTGCCGCATGGCTTCGACGGCAGCGAACTGGGAGGCCGTCGGCGCGCACATGATGGCGTACTGGTGGATCTTCAGCATCTGCTTCGTGATCTCGGCCGGGGCGAGGGTGTAGCCCAGACGCCAGCCGGTCATGGCGTAGCTCTTCGAGAATCCGCTCGCCACCACCGTCCGCTCCCGCATGCCGGGCAGGGAAGCGATCGACACGTGGTCCCGGCCGTAGGTCAGCTCGCAGTAGATCTCGTCGGAGATCACGAGGATGTCGGTCCCGTAGAGGACTTCGGCGATGCCCTCGAGATCCTCTTTCGTCATGATCGCGCCGGTCGGGTTGTTCGGGAAGGGGAGGACGAGGAGCTTCGTCTTTTCGGTGATCGCGGACCGCAGGGCCTCGGGGGTGAGCTTGAACCGGTCCTTTTCCTTCGTTTCGAGGTAGACCGGCACGCCCCCCGCCAGAGACGCCACGGGACCGTAGCAGACATAAGCCGGCTGGGGAATGACGACCTCGTCGCCGGGATTGAGGATCGCCCGCATTGCCAGGTCTATGGCTTCGCTCCCGCCCACCGTCACGATGATCTCGTTCTCCGGGGCGTAGACGAGGCCGAACCTTCTCTCCATGTAGGCGGCGATTTCCGAACGCAGCTCCGCCGTGCCGCTGTTCGAGGTGTAATAGGTCCTGCCCTGTTCGAGGGATTCGACGGCGGCGACCCGGATGTGCCACGGCGTGACGAAATCGGGCTGGCCCACCGTCAGGGCGACGATATCCTTCCGGTCTCCGAGCAGGTCGAAGAAGCGGCGGATCCCCGAGGGTTCGATCTCCTGCGCCGTCCTCGAGAGCAGTTTCTCGTAGTCCATCATCAGAATTCGGTTCCTCTCTCATCCGTCGGGACCGCGCCGTAGACGACGTTGTTGTCCTTGTATTTGCGGAGGACGAAATGGGTCGCCGTGGAAACCACGTCCTCGAGGGTCGCCAGCTTTTCCGCCACGAAGAACGCGACTTCCCGCATGGTGCGCCCCTTGATGAACACCGCCAGATCGAAGCCGCCGGACATGAGGTAGAGGGTCTCGACCTCGGGGTAGTTGTAGATCTTCTGGGCGATGTGGTCGTAGCCCCGTCCGCGCTGGGGGGTGATCTTCAGTTCGATCATCGCGGTGACGTATTCCCGGTCGGTCTTGTCCCAGTCGATCATGGTGTGGTAGCCGACGATCACGCCCTCCCGCTCGCATTCGTCGATCATCGAGCGGATATCGCCGACCTCCTTGTCGAGCATCAGGGCGAGGGTCTCGGGACTCAGGCGGGCGTCGTTTTCGAGCAGTTTCAACAGTTCGTTCATTTCTTTTTCACCTTCTGCATGATTTTTTCAATGGAGAGGCCGTATTTGTCCGCGATGTCGCGCGCGTAGGATTTTCCGTCGGGACGCTCGCGCAGGATCTTGAAGCTGCGGGATCCCTTTTCGATGGCGGCGACGAGGTTGTCGATGCGGACCCCGCCCTGAGCAGCCGCGTTTTCGTTGATGCGGTCCACCGAAGCCGCCAGATCGTGCAGGTGGGTGGAGAAGATCCCGCGGCAGCGCACCATCGAAAAGCCCTCCAGCACCTCCGCGGCGATGTACGCGCCTTCGAAGGATCCGGTGGAGGAGAGGGATTCGTCGAGGAGCACGAGGCTGTCCTCGGTGACCTCCTCGAAGATGGCGGCGAGCCGGGCGCACTCTTCTCCGAGGCGTCCCTTGTCGATGGTGTCCTCGCTTCCAGTGGGGAAGTGGGTGAAGATCTCGTCGCACGGGCTGACGACGCAGGAATCCGCGCAGACGGGCAAACCCAGCTGAGCCATGACGAAGGCGATGCCCACGGCGCAGGTGATGACGGATTTGCCGCCCCGGTTCGGACCCGTGAGGACGTAGATCATGCCGTTCTCGTCGAATGCGAAGTCGTTCGGGACCACGGGGCCGTCCAGCTTCATCGCCACGATGGGATTGCAGAGACCCTTCGCGTCGAAGGCCTTTTCCGAGATCGGGCGGATCACGGGATGGCAGAGGGGACAGCCTTTTTCTTTCAGCTTGACGAGCAGTTCGGTGGCCTTGGTGACGAATTCGATCTCCGGCATCATGCGGATGAGGAAGTCGGTGTTTTCGAGGACGTAGTGCTGAATGACCTTCTTCCAGGAGCGGACCGAGGAGCGGAAGACGTCCCCGATGGCTCCGTTGAACGCGTTCTGCAGGGCCATCTGCTGGTTGTCGCTCTGGCCCTTGCGGAAGGGGACGAGGGGGGCGATGCAGGTGCGGTCGTCGTTCTTGAAGTCCAGCCGGAGCATCTTGTCCAGCAGTTCCCCGGACTTGAAGGGCTCGTTGTTCATGGCGAGGACCCCGGCGCGCTCGGGACGGAGCTGGGAGTCGAGGTTGACGCCGATGGTGACGCTCTTGATCTCGCGGACCCGGGAAGTGAGGGAGCGCAGTTCCTCGTTGAGGTTCTTATAATACTCCGACCCCGTGAGGATGTTGATCCGCTCGGCGAACCGCACGAAGGCCTCGCTTTTCAGTTCCGGCGCCAGGGGGAGAAGTTCGTCCCGGAGAAGGTCCAGCAGGGTGGTGTAGAGCTCGACTTCGGTGATGCTGTACAGATACGCCTCGGTGGACTGGGAGGAATCCGATCCCATGCGCCTGAGCTCCGTGATGTCGTTGAGCAGGGGGATCATTTTGAGAAGGACCGAGGCAAGCTCCGGGTGGTTCGTGAGGTCGCGGAAGGTGTCCTGCCGGTAGAGGATCACCTCCGGGTCGCAGGTATAGAAGGATCCGAAATCACAGCTCTTGAGATCCATCATGAAATAGAGCTCGAGCTGTTCCGCGGTGGCGTGGGTGAGGCGTCCGGGCTCCTCCCCGAGCATGTGGCGGCGGAGGCTGTCCGCGTCGGGATAAAGCAGGCTGATATCGGAAACGTCGAGATTTTCGCGCTGTTCTGCCATTTTTGTACTCCGTGAATAGTCATATACAATTTATTATACCGCGGAAAGGGGGAAAGAACAAGGGGGAAATTATGAATAATGAAAAGAAGCGGGCGGAGCGGGGAAGACCCTCAGTCGCTGAAATCGTTGTCCAGAACGATGTCGAAGGTGTAGTCAGGGTGAGCCTGACGGACCTCGTCGCAGATGTGCTGATAGACGTCCTTCGAGGCGGAGGAGAAGTCCATGAGCAGGTCGAAGGAAACGCGGCCGGTCCCGGGATCGGCGTAGAATCCGTGGATGCCGAGGACTTCGGGGTGGTGGGCTACGATCTCATCCACGCTCTTTCTGAGGGCCGCGCATTCCTCGTCCTCGTCGTTGGCGGCGTAGATCCCGACGGTCAGAACGATCCCGAATTCCCGGTACACCGCCGCGGAGATGGAGCGGGTGAGCTTATGGATCTCCCTTGCCGTCAGCCGGTCCGAGACCTCCACGTGGGCGGAGCCGATCAGCTTTTCGGGGCCGTAGCGGTGCAGGATCAGGTCGTAGGTGCCGAGCACGCCTTCCATTGAATTGATGCGGTCGCGGATGGCCTTTGTGAGCTCGCCGTCGACCCGGGTGCCGATGATGTTCGAGAGGGATTCCATCAAAATCTCGAAGCCGGCCTTGACGATCATGACGGAAATGAAGAGCCCGAGCCATCCGTCCACCGAGAGCCCGGTGAGCATCCCCACCGCCGCGCCGACGAGGGTCGCAGCCGAGACGAGGGCGTCGAAAAAGGCGTCCGTCCCCGATGCGGCGAGGGCTTCGGAGTGCAGAGCCTCCCCGGACTTCTTGACGAAGCGGCTGAGGAAGAATTTGACGAGCACCGCCGCGCCGACCACGACGAGGGTGAGGACGGAATAATCCGCGGTTTCCCCGTGAATGACGGCACCGAGAGCCTCCCGGAACGCCGCGAAGCCCGCGAGGAGCACGAGAACGGCGATGGTGACGGAGGAGATGTATTCGACCCTGCCGTGCCCGTAGGGGTGTTTGCGGTCCGGGGGACGGCCGGCGAGCTTGGTGCCGATGATGGTCACGACGGAGGAAAAGGCGTCGCTGAGATTGTTGACGGCGTCCAGCACGACTGCGACGGATCCGGCGAGCGCCCCGACCGCTGCCTTGAACGCGGCCAGAGCGAGATTCGCCCCGATCCCGATGACGCTGACCCGGATGATTTTTGCGCTGCGGTCCATCGGAAAGCCTCCCGGAGTAGAAAAGGGAAGAGCGGTCAGCGGTCAACGCCGTCTCCGCCCGTTCCGTTCGTTTCCATAGACTGTATGCAATCCGGGCCCGGAAGTCAAGCGGTTTGGCGAAAAGTTCACAGCGGATTTACATTTTGCGGGCGTGACGGGAGAATTTCGTCCCCGCCCGGGGAGACACCCCTTGCATTGCGTCCGGGAATCTGCTATAATAAAGGCGAAATCACCGGATCCACAAGGAGGCCGCCATGAACAGACGCCTGATCGCCCTTCTGCTCGCGCTCTTCCTGCTCGCAGGTACTTTTGCCGGATGCGCGGAAAACGCCCCGGACGAGGGTGAGACCGCCCCCGCCGCCGTAAACGATAATCCGACGGATGCCCCCGCCCCCGAAGCCCCCGAAGAGACCGAACTCACCGACGGGCTTCCCGACACCGACATGGGCGGGTTCGAGTTCAACATCCTCCACCACAGCCAGGAATGGCTCGCCTGGGCCTACAACGTCCTCGAAGCCGAAGAACTCACCGGCGAGGCTCTGAACGACGCCATCTTCAAGCGCGCCGAGACCCTCGAAAACCGCTTCAACGCGAAGATCGTCACCGAAACGCGGGATCAGGTCAACCCCGATCTCGTCACCCAGCTCGCCACCTCCGGCGACAGCAGCTACGACCTCTGCATGATGTACGATCTGCGCATCACCGGGGCCATCAAGTCCCTCGCGGACATGAAGCAGCTGCCCTATATCTCCCTCGACGAACAGTGGTGGAATCCCTACGCCTCCTCCATCTTCCTGATGGGCGGGGTCCAGTACGCGGCCTCCGGCAATTTCAGCCTGAGCGTCCTCTCCCGGGCCGGCGGCTACGCCTTCAACACCGAAATGGTCAGCCGCTATTCCCTCACCTCTCCCTATGAGTACGTGAAGAACAACGAGTGGACCGTCGACAATATGATGGCCATGGCGGACGCCGTGAACCTCGACATCAACGGCGACAGCCAGACCACCGGCGAGGACCAGTTCGGCGTCGAAAGCTCCGTCAAGGAACACTTCCTGCGCATGATCTTCGGCTCCGGCATCCCGCTCATCACCCAGGACGCGGACGGATTCCCGGTCTTCGGCCTTCCCGAGGACGAGCTCGCCATCACGAAGATGCAGCACATCATCGACGTCTCCTCCCACGGCGGATGGTACCCCAGCACCAACCAGAACATCGACTCCACCGATCCCATGACCGCCGGGACCTTCAAAAACGGCCGCTGCCTCTTCGTCACCAGCAACCCGAACAGCCTGTCGTCCATGCGGGACTACGACTTTGATTTCGGATTCATCCCCGTCCCGAAGTACGACGAACAGCAGGAGGTCTACTACGCCCCGTCCTTCGGAGCCGAACTTTCCGTCCTCCCCATGTCCTACGACGCCTCCCAGTCGGAATACATCGGGATGCTCCTCGAAGCGATGGCCTTCTACACCCAGCAGAACATCGTCCCCGAGTACATCGAGACCCTCGTCAAGACCAAATACGCCCGGGACGCCGAATCCGCCGAAATGCTCTCCCTCGCCTTTGAGGGGATCTACTTCGACTTCGGCATCAACGCCTGGCAGGAACAGGTCGCGGCGAAACTCCTGAAAGGCTCCTTCGTGGGACTTGCCGGCAATTTCGGTTCCGTTCTCCAGACCATGAAAAAGAGCGTCGACTCGGAAGTCAAAAGACTGAAAAAGCAGATCGGCGCGGGAGAATAAGGGAGAAGTTAGGAGTTGGGAGTGGCTATAGGAGTGGCTAGTCGTTAGTGGCTAGTGGCTAGTAGAACGAAATGCACAATTGCCTGACTTCATCCGCTGTTTTCTCTGTTGAGACTGAAAAATCCCGGGCTCGGCGTTTTGCTGGCTCGGGATCCTTTTTTCTTCGCCTCCATCCGGGAGGTACACTTCGCTGAAAGTGCGGACAGCAGAGGCGGGTGCGGGGGCCGTATTCCGGGGTGGATAGGGGAGGGGCATTTTGATTTTCTTGAATTTTGTCCTTTTGTCTTGACAAATCGGGCGGGTGGTGATAGAATCATAACAGCCGGGACCGACCGTTCGGACTTTATCCGGCGCGACAGGAGGATGAATATGAAACGGAACCGGATGACGGCCCTTCTTCTGAAAGGGCTTGTCTGTCTTCTCTGCGCCTGGTTTGCCGGGTCCTGTTCTCTTGACGGAGGCGGGGGCGAGGCGGTCGATATGACGGAGGTCATGAAGCTCAGCATGTGGACCCTGGACCGGGACCTCGAAGGAAAGGGGACGATCGGCTTCATCCCGGAGTCGGAGCGGACCTACCCGCGGAAGGAAGACGGATTTCTGTACTGGATCCCGGGGGAGGGAGAGCCCGAAGTCCCGAACGAGGATCTCTTCGCCTTCGAGCCGCTGGAGGAGGGGATCCCCCGGACCACCGCCCCCATGTCGCTCCACATGGCGCGGGATAAGGGAAAGGCGATCGGCTACGCGAATTTCAATCTGCAGATCGACTACGAGGGCCCGGTGGAGGTGGAGAAGATCAGCCCGAAGGACGACAGCATCCGCCTCTGGCACTCCCCGAAGATCAACGGCACCCCGGAACTGATCGGGGAGAGCATCCGTCTGAACGCCCCCTGCACGGTCAATATCTGCCCCATTGGAAAAATAGTCGAAGCCGGGCATCCCCTCATCATGACCGACACGCCCACGGACAGGGAGTACACGATCCGGATCACGGCCCTGACCCTCGGCGGGAAACCCGTCGTCACGGCCACGGTCAGGTTCACCTCGATCCCCGACCCCGGCTATCCGTGGCAGACCGTCCACGAGGGACAGTACGGTCTGATCGCAGAATACGGAGAGCCCCGCACCCGCCTCTGCGAAGTCGAACTGCTGTCCTACACATTCAGCAAAATGTACCTCCTGAACGGAGGGGAATGAAAAAGGATCCCGAGCCAAGCGAAAAGCAAAGCCCGGGATTTTTATGTTTCAGCGGAGGAAAAAGCAGAAGGATGTTCTACTAACTACTAACCACTAGCTGCTGGCCACTAATCACTCCTCACTCGGAGATGTATTTCAAAAACCTCTGAATATGCTCGTCCCAGTATTCCCACGTATGCGCGCCGGGATCTTCCTCGTAGACGTAATCGAAGGGATTGCCCTCGAAGCCCGTGAAAAAGTCGCGGGTGAAGTGGGCGGAGTCGAGCAGGAAGTCCTCGGAGCCGGTGGAGTGGTAGATCCGCGGGATCGGCTTGCCCTCGGCGACGATCTTCTTCGCGTTGCCGATGAGGTCCTCTTCGGAGCCCTCCAGATCCCGGCCGTCGTAGCGGATGTACATGCCCCGGTCCTTTTCGGGGTCGATGTGCTTCGTGTCGGAGGGCAGGCGGCGGTTGAAGATCCCGGCGGAGAGGCATCCGATGGCGGCGTAGTTCTCCGGGTTGGCGAGGCCGATCTTCAAGGCCCCCGCTCCGCCCATCGAAAGACCGCAGACGAAATTGTCCTCCCTCGCCCGGGAGAAGCCGAAGAAGCCCTCCATCACCGCGGGGAGCTCTTTTGCCACATAGCTGTAAAAATTCCCGCCGTGGGCCAGATCCGCGTAGCCGGAGACCTCGACGGACGGCATCACGACCGCCATCCCGAGGGGCGCGACATACCGCTCGATAGAGGTGCGCCGCTGCCAGATCGTTTCGTCGTCGGACGCGCCGTGCAGGAGCCAGAGGACCGGGATCTTTCCGGTTTCCTTCGTGTCCATGCCGATCAGACGGGTGGATTTCTGGGGCAGGATCACTTCGCAGCCGACGCCCCGCCCGAGGGTGTTCGAGAAGAAATGGGTATGTACCAGCGCCATGTCAGCTCTCCTTTCTGTACGCGTCGATGAAGTTCAGAACGTTCTGGATCTCCCGGTCCCAGAAGCCCCAGGTGTGCGCGCCGTCCGGCTCCCGGTAGGTCAGGTCGTATCCGAGGGCGGTCAGATGGTCGCGCATCCGGCGGTTGTCTGCGAGCAGGAAATCGCTTTCGCCGCAGTCGATAAAGAGCTTCGGGAGGGGGGAGCCGTCGTTCTTTCTGACCTCGGCCATGTGGAAGAGATCGTTCGGGGAACCCGCGAAGGCGTCGATGGGGCCGAAGATATCCGTGAAGAAGGTGTTCTCCGGGTGCTCGGGGTTGTAAAGGTGGGTGGGGTCGAAGGCGGCGGACAGGGGGGCGCATACCCCGTAAGTCTCCGGATAGGTCAGGGCGAGGGCCAGGGAACCGTAGCCGCCCATCGAATTGCCGGAGATATAGTTGTCCTCCCGCTTCGCGCTCATGCCGGGGAAGAAGGAGCGGCAGATCGCGGGGAGTTCTTCACCGATAAAGGTGCGGTAGCGGTAGCCGAAGGCCATGTCGGTGTACCAGCCGAGATAGGTGGTGGGCATGACGACGGCGATCCCGCGTTCCTCGGCATACCGTTCCACGGACGTGCGGCGGGCCCAGATCGTGTGGTCGTCGCTCATGCCGTGGAGGAGCCAGAGGGTGGGATAGCTCTCCCCCGCGTCCTTCGGATCGACGCCGATGTTCCCCCAGGTCCTCTGCGGGATCACCACGTTCATCGACATGCACATCCCGAGGACGTCGGAGAAGAAATTGACTTCCATAAATGCCATAGTGCGGTCCTCCTTTGCCGAAAACGGCGGATTTTCAAAATACTCCGCCCCGATTATACCACATCGGAGCCAATTTGTACAGGGAATCGGGCAAATTTCAGAAATTCGGGGACGCCCCCCGGCGAAATCCCGCGGAAATACCCGCCCTCCCGTTGACAGCGGACCCCCGCGCTGATATAATGGGGATGAAAACGAAAAAAGGCGGAAGGGGAAGGGAGGCGCATGAGCGGAACGAATCTCGAACGGCTGAAATACGTCGCGGCGGTGATCCTCTACGGCACCATCGGGACCTTTCTGCGCTTCGTCGATCTGCCGAGCGAGGTCGTGGCTCTGGGCCGGGGCGTGATCGGATCCCTCTTTCTCTTCTTCTTCCTCGCCCTGAAACCGCGGAGGGACGGCGGGGAGGATCTGCCGCCCGTCCTGCGCGCGAACGCGAAATGGCTCCTTCTCTCCGGGGTCTTCCTCGGGCTGAACTGGATCTTCCTCTTCGCGGCCTACACCATCACGACGGTGGCGGTGGCGAGCCTGTGCAACTACATGGCCCCGGTGATCGTGGTGCTTACCGCTCCGATTTTCCTGCGGGAAAAGCCGGATCCGCGCAAGCTCCCCTGCGTCCTCGCGGCGCTGTTCGGGATCGCGCTGGTCTCCGGAGTGATCGGGGGATCTGCCGCCGCTCCGAATCCCGCGGGCGTAACCTCCGGGCTGATCGCGGCCCTGTGCTTCGCGGGGATCGTACTCTGCAACCGCAAAATCAAGGGGGTCCCTCCCCTCGTCAAGGCGGCGGTCCAGCTGGCGGTGTCGGCCGTCACGATCCTCCCCTACGTGCTCGCGAAAAACGGCGGAACGGTCCCGATGCCGGATCTGCGGTCGGGACTCATCGTGCTCCTTTTGGGCGTCGTGCACACGGGCTTCGCCTACTGCCTGTATTTCAGCGGGATGGGGAGTCTTCCGGTCCAGACTGTGGCGATCCTCGGCTATCTCGAGCCTGTGGTGTCGGTGCTCTGCTCGGCGGCATTCCTGCGCGAACCTCTCTCCCCCGCGGGATGGGCCGGAGCCGCCCTGATCCTCGCCGCGGCATTCATCAGCGAGATCATCCCGGACAAGAGCCAGAAGACCGGAGACTGACACGGAATAATCTGCTTCACAGCCTTTCATACGGAGGTACGGATATGACGACATACGAACGATTCCGGCGGATGTTCGAGCACCGCGAGGCGGACCGCGTCCCGATCATCGACAGCCCGTGGGCGGGGACCCTCAGACGGTGGCATCGGGAGGGAATGCCCGAGGGGGTCGACTGGCGGGACTATTTCGGCGTCGACAAGGTCTGGTCGATCGGCGTGGACATCACCCCCCGGTACGAGGTGAAGGTCCTCGAGGACACCGACCGGTACACCATCGCGACGACTCCCTGGGGCGTGACGCTGAAAAACTTCAAGGAACTGGATTCCACCCCGGAATTCCTCGACTACAAGGTACAGAACCCCGAGGCGTGGGCGGACGCGAAGGCCAGAATGACCCTCGAAGACGACCGGATCCCCTGGGACGCGCTGAAAAAGAACTACGACCGGATCCGCGCGGAGGGACAGTGGATCGAGGCGGGGTTCTGGTTCGGCTTCGACGTGACCCACTCGTGGATGGCGGGGACGGAGACGGTGCTCGTCGCCATGGTCGAGGACCCGGACTGGGTGCGGGACATGTTCGACACCTACCTCGACAGCTGCATCGCCCTCTTCGGCCGGATCTGGGACGCGGGGTACCGCTTCGATGCGATCAAGTGGCCGGACGACATGGGCTACAAGGGGACGACCTTCTTCTCGAACGAGATGTACCGCGAACTGCTCCGCCCCACCCACAAACGGGCGGTGGACTGGGCCCACGAACGGGGGATCTACGCGCACCTGCATTCCTGCGGGGACGTGATGACCCGGGTGGACGACCTCGTGGAGATCGGCATCGACGCCCTCAACCCCCTGGAAGTCAAGGCCGGGATGGATCCGCTGCTTCTGAAAGAGAAGTATGGGGACAAACTGGTCCTGCACGGCGGGATCAACGCGGTCCTGTGGGACGACCGGGAGGCCATCGTCTCGGAGATCCGGCGGCTGATCCCGAAGCTGAAGGAAAACGGCGGCTACATCTTCTCCTCCGACCATTCGATCCCGAACAGCGTGTCCCTCGAAAACATGAAGGCCATCGTCGAAGCGGTGAAGGAAGAGGGGACGTACTGAGCCGGTCGCGGAGAATCGGGGAATCCGGGCATTATGCCGGGCGTTCAGTCCCCGTTCCGCGTCAGCCGGATCAGATCGTGCTCCGTGCCGCTCTCGGGCCTGCGCGCACCGTCGGGGGCGAATCCGAAGCGGGCGTAGAAGCGGAGGGCGCGGGTGTTGTCTTCGAGGGCCCAGAGGGAGTCGACGGCGCGTTCCCGGATCGCGTACCCGAGAAGGGCGGCCCCGATCCCCCGGTTCTGGAGACAGGGTTCGACGAAGAGTTCTTTCAGCTCGCTCCCCTCGATCCGGCAGTACCCCTTCACCGCGCCGTCGTCGAAGACCGCGTAGGCGTCCGGGAAGACCTCGCTTTCGCGGATGTGCTGTGCGAGGGCGGAGACGGAGAGCTCCCCGAAATAGTACCCGTCGTCCCGGAAGACCGGATAAAAGTTCGTCCGGTAACAGAAGACCCGGATCTCGGCGAGGCGTTCGGCGTCCTCTTTCCGGGCGGGACGGACGGGGGAGGGGAGCAGTCCTGCCGCGCGGTAGACCGATTCGATGAAGGGCGTTTTCGCTTCGATGTACCGCTCGATCTCGTAGGGCCAGTCCTCCGCGGCTCTCTGCTTGATCCTTCCGTAGGCCTCTGCCCCCGCGGGATTTGCTCTCAGCCAGTCCCGGAGCGCCAGATGGCGGGCGAGCTCGGGTGAATCCGGCGGGCAGACGTAGAGATTGTGCTTCGGAAGGATCTCCGCGCCGACATACCGGAACGCCTCCCGCCCCGGGATCCCGCGGTCTCCTTCGTATTCGTAGCCGATCCCGGCGAGGGCTTCCTTTACGGCGGGGAACAGGTCCGGAGCTATGAGAACAGCGTCGATGTCGACGATCGGTTTCGCCGCCAGCCCTTCGACGGAGGTGCTCCCCACGTGCTCCACCGCGGAGAGAAACGTCCCGGCGGCCCCGGCGATCCGATCACGGAGCAGGGAAAAATCCTCCTTCCATCGGGGCGAATAGGGGACGACGGCGACGGCTTTGCGCATCCGCCCGAATTTGCGGATCTCCCGGTAGACGCAGCGATGCTTCCTCCCGCGGTAGTCGATCTCCTCGCTCTCCCCCGTGAGTCCGAGCCCGCATTTCTCCATCACCCGGCGGCTGGCGGCGTTCTCCTCGAAATACCCGGCCCGGACGGCGGAGTACCCGCAGCGGAAGAGCATCCCGATCACCTCCCGGAATGCCTCCGTCATATACCCGCGGTTCCAGTAGTCCGGGTGCAGGACGTAGCCGATCTCCATCGAATCCCCTTCCCGGGCGACCTCGTTCAGAAAGCCGATCAGCCGGTCGTCCTCCCGCAGCGCGACGCCGTAAACGAGCTTGTCCTCCGCCTCCGTCTTTTCCGAAAGATCGGCGAGACGGCGGGCGAGGGGGAGGGCGTCGTCTGGGGAGGGATAGTCCGGGAGCATATAGGTCTCGGCGCAGCGGGAGTTCGTGAGAATGCGGACGGTGTCCGGCGCGTCGCTTTCCCGGATCTGGCGCAGGATCAGCCGGTACGTCTGCAAAATCCGGGGACGGGGGAGAAGAATGCTTTCGTTCATGGGGGTCACCTCGGCTTTTTTCTTCCATTCTATCACATTTTTCCCGGATTGAAAAGAGCGCGGCGGGATTTTCCCCTTGACAAGCCGCCGGAACCGTGGTATAATTCTCTCAATCATTCAAACGCCATGACGGAACAGAAGTAGGCCGGGATTCGATCCTTCCAGAGAAACGGCGGTCGGTGCGAGCCGTTGGGAGATCCCCTCCGAATACAGTTCCCGAGCGGCGCACCGAAAGAGCGGGCTCCGGTCCGTTCCGCGTAGGCTGCGACGGTGGCCGCCGTTATCGGGCAGGACTTGCGGGAAGCGTTTTCCCATAGTCCCGGAGGCTTCGCCCGAGAGAGCGGGGCAAACTGAGGTGGTACCGCGGACCCTTTGATCCGTCCTCTGCTGAATTTCGGCGGGGGTTTTTTGTTTTCCCCCGGATTTATGAAAGGAACGACACAATGGTCATTACCGATCTTTTGGAACGGAACGCGAAGCTCTACCCGGACGAGGTCGCGCTCGTGGAGCTCAATCCCCAGAACCAGCCCGACCCGAACCTGACGTGGCGGGAGTTCTCCCTGATCGAAGCCAATCCCGGCGAACGCTACCGCAGGGAAATGACATGGCGGGAATTCGACGTCAAGGCCAACCGTTTCGCCAATCTTCTGCTCACCCGGGGCGTGAAGAAGGGGGACAAAGTCGCGGTCCTGCTCATGAACTGCCTCGAATGGCTCCCCGTCTACTTCGGCATTCTCAAGACCGGCGCCCTTGCCGTCCCGATGAACTACCGCTATTCCGCCGACGAGATCAAGTACTGCGCGGAGCTTGCCGACGTCTCCGTTCTGATCTTCGGGCCCGAGTTCACCGAGCGGGTGCAGGCCGTCTTCATGGATCTGCCCATGCTGAAAAACCGGTTCTTCGTCGGAAAGGACGTCCCCGAATTCGCCGACAGCTACGACCGCCTCGTGACCTACTGCTCCTCCACCGCCCCCGCCGTGGAATATACGGAAGAGGACGACGCGGCGATCTACTTCTCCTCCGGCACCACCGGCTTCCCGAAGGCGATCCTGCACAACCACGAATCCCTCATGACCGCCTGCCGCGTGGAACAGCACCACCACGGTCAGACCCGAGACGACGTCTTCCTCTGCATCCCGCCCCTCTACCACACCGGCGCAAAGATGCACTGGTTCGGCTCCCTCTATTCCGGCTCCCGGGCGGTGATCCTGCGCGGCGTGTCACCCGAGGGCATCATCCGGGCGGTCTCCCAGGAGAAGGCCACCATCGTCTGGCTCCTCGTGCCGTGGGCCCAGGACATCCTCGACGCCATCGACCGCGGGGATATCAAGCTCGAAGACTACCGGCTCGACCAGTGGCGGCTCATGCACATCGGCGCCCAGCCCGTGCCCCCGTCCCTCATCCGCCGCTGGAAGAAGGTCTTCCCCCACCACCAGTACGACACCAACTACGGCCTGTCCGAATCCATCGGCCCCGGCTGCGTCCACCTCGGCGTCGAGAACATCGAAAAGGTCGGCGCCATCGGCGTGGCGGGCTATCTCTGGCAGGCGGAGATCGTCAGACCCGACGGCTCCCCCGTGGAAGGCGACGAGGTCGGCGAGCTGATCGTCAAGGGCCCCGGCGTCATGACCTGCTACTATAAGAATCCCGCCGCCACGGCCGAAGTGCTGAAGGACGGCTGGCTCTACACCGGCGACATGGCCAAGCGCGACGCGGACGGGTTCATCTACCTCGTCGACCGCAAGAAGGACGTCATCATCACCGGCGGCGAGAACCTCTATCCCGTGCAGATCGAGGACTTCCTACGCCGTCACGACAAGATCAAGGACGTGGCGGTCATCGGCCTCCCGGACGAGAGACTGGGCGAGATCGCCGCGGCCATCATCGAGGTCAAGGAGGGCATGGAACTGACGGAGGACGAGGTCAACGCTTTCTGCACCGAACTGCCCCGCTACAAGAGACCGCGGAAGATCATCTTCGCCCACGTCCCGCGCAATCCCACCGGCAAGATCGAAAAGCCGAAGCTCCGCGAGATCTACTGCGGCGGCCGTCTGGTGGAAGAGCAGACCACCCGGTGATGGGGACCCTGCTTCGCTATGACGGGTGGGGGTCCCTCGGCCCTCTCACGGATCTGTTGGATAAAGCGTCGGCGGACCGTCCCCTCGTTCTCGCCCTCGACGGGTTCTGCGCCTCCGGGAAATCGACCCTCGCCGCGGAATTCGAAAAGCGGTACGGCGCAAGGGTGATCCACACCGACGACTTCTACCTTCCGGCCCCGATGCGGACCCCCGAGCGGTACGCCGAGCCCGGCGGGACGATCCAGTACGAGCGGCTCAAAACAGAGGTGATCGACTGCCTCCGCCTGCCCGCCCTCACATACGGCCGCATCCGTCACGCGGATTTCACCGTCGGGGATCCCGTGACCCTGCCCCTCGCGCCGCTGACGGTGATCGAAGGGGCCTACGCCGCCCATCCCTATTTCGGGGCCTACGCCGATATCCTCTGCTTCATGGAGACGGACCCCGGGGAGCAGAGACGGCGGATCCTCTCGCGCAACGGCCCCGAACGGCTGAGACTCTTCGAGGAGAGATGGATCCCCTATGAAAAGAAGTACGAAGCCGCGTTCGGGATCCGGGAAAAAGCGGACTTTATCATCCTGACATAATTTCACCCGCCCGGGAAAGGAGGACGACCCATGCAGAAGCTGAGAACAGGAGCGGCCTACCACGGCTGCCGGATGCTCAACCACGTCGCCGAGGACATGCGCGACATGGCGGACAACCACATGAACCTCGTGGTGCACATGCTCTCCCATACGGACTGGGACCGGCACTGCCGCGTCATGAAGGAGATCGTCGAGCTCTCGGAGGAGGCCGGGCTCGAAGTCTGGCTCGACAACTGGGGCCTCGGCGGACCTCCCGGGGACAAATCCCATTTTCTCGCCTACCATCCGGAAGCCCACCAGATCTATTCGGACGGTACTCCCGATCCGGTGCGGGCCTGCATGAGACAGCCGTCGTTCCGCCGGTTCGTGCACGAGTGGATCGACACCGTCGCGTGGACCGGTGCGAAGACGATCTTCTGGGACGAACCCCACCTGCCCGCGAAGGACGGACGGTATTCCTGCGCCTGCCCCCTGTGCCGCAAGGCCTTTGAGGAGAAGTACGGCCGTCCCATGCCCGAAACTCTGACACCGGAGGCCGAGGAATTCCGCCTCGCCACCATCGCCGACTATTTCCGCGATATCTGCGACTACGCCGCCTCGAAGGGACTGAACAACGCCGTCTGCGTCATGCTCTCGGACGGGATCGGGATCAATCTCTCGAACCTCGGCGGGATCTGCGGGATCGAGAGTCTCGGGAACATCGGATCCGACCCGTACTGGGGATACAGCGGCGTCAATCCCTACGAATTCGTCTACAAAGGCGCGAAGAAGACTCTCGAGACCGCCGCAGCCTTCGGAAAGGACCACAACGTCTGGATCCAGACCTACGCCACCCCCCGCGGCATGGAGGAGGAGATCGTCGAAGCGACCGAAGCCGCCTACGACGCCGGAGCCCGCACCATCATCGCGTGGGGCTACTTCGGTTCGATCTCGAACGACTACGGCGCGAAGAACCCCTATCTGGTCCGTGCCAAGACCGCCCAGGCCTTCGCAAGGATCTGGGGCTTCGAGCGGGACCGCATCCTCGCCGAAAACCGCGAAAAATACAGATTCTGAGCACCGGAAGTCCCGCCGCCGCAGATCCCGGGAAAGAACGCGGCGGCCGATTTTGGCGGCGGTTTGGCTGAATTGTTAAATCTCTTCGGCTCTTCCGCCCGCGCTTGTAAAACCCGGCGGACTGTGGTATAATCAACCCGAAAGAAAAGTTTATTGACGGAACTTTTTTGACACTGTGGGAAAGGAGGCGGATCCGATATGTGGAAGACAGGTTCGAGCCGCTGGAAAAAACTGGATAACGCGGCGAAGATCTTCCCGTCCCTCGCCTCGCCGGAGGATCCCGAGATCTTCCGCCTCTCCTGCGAGCTGAACGAAGAGATCGACGAGGGTCTGCTCTCCTCCGCCCTGACCCGCGCGCTGGAGGATTTTCCCCAGTTCACGGACACCGTGCGGCGGGGCGTGTTCTGGTACTATCTGGAGCCGTCCGGCGTGCGCCCCGAGGTGAAAAAGGAGTCCGAGCCCGTCCTTTCGCCTCTGTACGGGGACGCCGGAGGGCTGTTGTTTTCCGTCACCTGCTACGGGAAGCGGATCAACCTCGAGATGTTCCACGCCCTGACCGACGGGACCGGGGCCTTCGTCTTCTTCCGCAATCTCGTCGAACAGTATCTCGTCCTCTCCCATCCCGACCGGTTCGACCGGAGCGCGGTGGAGATCCCCGACGTGCCGGACCGCGAACAGTCTGCCGACGGGTTCACCGAGCACTTCAAAAAGGGCGTCGGCTCCCCCCTCAATTTCGAGTTTCTCGGGGACCGGACCAAGCAGAAGAAGGTCTACCGCTTCCGGGAGGCGAAGAATCCCGATCTCAGCCAGTCCGTCACCGAGGGCTGGGTCAGCGCGGAGAAGGTCCACCGGACGGCAAAGTCCCTCGGCGTCACCGTCACCGAATACATCTGCGCCGAACTGATCCTCGCGATCCGCTCCACCATGCCCCCGAACGAGAAGAACCGGGCCGTGGCCGTCGCGCTCCCCGTCAATCTCCGGCGGTATTTCGAGAGCGAGACCATGCGCAATTTTTTCGGGATCTTCCAGATCACCTATGATTTTACCGACGGGAGCGAAGATCTCTCCGAGGTCGCGGCGTCGGTGAAGAAATCCTTCGGGGAGGAGCTCACCCAGGAGAACATGGAGCAGAAGATCGCCTCCCAGGTGAAGATGGAGCGGCATCCCGTGGTCCGCGTCTGCCCGCTGTTCCTCAAGGATTTCATCATGCGCAGTCTCCAGCGGGTGTCCATGAAGAGGCGCACCGTCACCCTCTCGAACGTGGGGCGCATCGCGATGGCGGAACCCTTCGCCTCGTTCGTCGGCCGCTTCGACGTCTTCAATTCCAGCTCCGCGCGGCAGCTCTGCATGTGCACCTTCGGCGACCGGATGACCCTCACCTTCTCCTCGGTCTTCTCCGAGCACGAGGTCGAGCGGGCCTTCTTCCGGCGCATGGCGAAGGTGGACGAGGACATCGTCGTCGCGAGCAACTATCTGAGGTGACGGATGGGACCCGGCTTACTCACCGCTTTTTCCGATAAGTGCGGGGAAGCGGGAGCCGTCCGGGAAGCCGCTGAGAATGCCTCGTTCCATGACCCGGAGACCGCGATGTCCTGACCCCCAAAAAATCACGACGGAAAGGAGAAGATTTGCCATGCAGAAATGTCCGGTCTGCGGCGTGAGAACGGACGGGATCCGGCGCCGCTGCCCCCTCTGCGGGAGGAGCCTGCCCGACGCTCCGGAAGGTGACGCCGCCGAGTCCACCGGGATCTTTCCGTACATCCCGCCCCGGAAGACCTACGACCTCATCTTCCGTATCTCGACCTTCGCGGCGATCCTCATCCTCCTCGTCGTGCACGTCATCCACCGGCTCTACATCCCCCACATGCAGATCTACACGATCCTGATGCTCGGGACGGTCTGCGCGTGGATCATCGTCAACATCGGAGCCCGCAAGCGCAAGAGCATCGCGAAAGGCATTCTCTGGGAGGCTGTCATCAGCATGATCCTCTGCCTGATCTGGGACCGCATGACGGGATGGCACGGGTGGAGCTGGGGCTACGTCCTCCCCGCGCTCTCCGCCCTCCTCGCGCTGAACTACTTTATCATGGGGATCGCGGACCGCAGACGGCTTTCGACCTTCGCCGGGTATTTCATCATCTCCCTCGTGGGGACCGCCGCCGTCGCGATCCTGTATTTCACCGGGCACATGACGGGCCTCTACGCCCATTTCGCCGTGATCTCCATGACGGTCTCGGGCATCCTCCTCCTCTCCCAGGTGGTGTTCCGCGGGAAGTATTTCCTCTCGGAACTGAGCCGCTGGCTGCATCTTTGATACGAATTTCAAAAAAGGAGACGCGGCTTCTTGAAAGAAGCCTGGCAAGAACTTCTGAAATGGATAGGGACAAGATATACCAATAATGTACAGTCGAAACCTTGGCACACCAATATAGCCATCCAACCTTATCAGAGTTATCGCACGCGAGCTCAATGTTACGGCTGACGGTAGCGAGAATTCCCGAAGGGGATTCTCGGGGGTGGGAGGGTTGATGTCATGTTTGGATATATGGTATTCCCACCCCGTCGTTCGCCTTCTACATCCCGCGATCGAAACCCATACAGTCTGCTTTTTGAATTGGGAATAGTGTGAACATAAAACGCGGAAGCTCCCGCCCCGGAGTTTTTGCGTTTTTTTAGCCGGGACTATTGCAATCCCCCCGCCGGAATGGTATAATTTCATAGACAGAAAGAATTCACCGGAAAGAAAGGAACGCGCCATGAGCAGCATCCGTGTTTTTTCGTTCAATATCCTGACCGACAACTGTAAGAAGACCGGGGGCCGCACCTTCGCGGAACGCTCGAAACTCATCCTCGACGAATTCCTCGCCTACGAACCGGACCTCATCGGTTTTCAGGAGACCCAGCCGCCCCAGAGACAGTGGCTGATCGACAATTTCACCGATTTTCAGGTCTGCGGCGTCGGGCGGGACCGGGATCTGCTCGGCGAAAGCAATGTCGTGCTGTTCCGCAAGAGCCGCTTCGATCTCGTGTTCCTCGAGACCTTCTGGCTCTCCGATACCCCGCGGATCCCCGGCTCCCGCTTCTCCACCGACCAGAGCGACTGCCCGCGGATCTGCACCTGCACCACCCTCCGGGAACGGGAATCCGGAAAATGCCTCCGCCATTACAACACCCACCTCGACCACGTCGGCGCCTTTGCGCAGGCACAGGGTATTTCCCTGATCCTCAACCGCATCGCGTCGGACTATGCGGAGAATCCCCTGCCGGTCGTTCTGACGGGCGACTTCAACGTGACCCCGGACAGCCTCGTCTACAAGTCCGTGGTGACCTTCGCGGGATGCCGGGAACCGCTGAAAGACGTGACGGCGGACGTGGGCCCGACCTTCCACGGCTTCCGGAAAGACTGGCCCGGCTCGAAGATCGACTACGTCTTCACGACCCTGCCCTGCGACGCGTCGAAATCCTTTGCCGCCCGCAACGAAAGGGACGGCCTCCCCTTCTCCGATCATTATCCCGTCGGCGCGGATCTCGAATTCTGAACCGGAGATCCCGTCGGCCCCATTCCGTTTTTCCAGCTTACCCATCCGCCGGAGGTGCGTTTATGAAAGGGATGAAGTGTCCCGTCTGCGGCTATGAAGACAGCAAGGTGATCGACAGCCGCCCCATCGAAGAGAACAACAGCATCAAGCGCCGCCGCGAGTGTCTCGGATGCCGCGCCCGTTTCACCACCTACGAGATCATCGACCAGACGAACCCCTTCGTCATCAAGAAGGACGGCTCCCGGGAGATCTTCGACAGGAACAAGCTGCTCACCGGGCTTTACAAGGCCTGCGAGAAGCGTCCCGTCAACCCGAAGGAGGTCGCCGACTGGATCGAAGCCCAGATCCAGGGCAGCATGAAATCCGAGATCACCTCCAACCGCATCGGGGAGCTGGCGATGGAAAGGCTCAAGGAACTGGATCCCGTGGCCTACGTGCGCTTCGCCTCCGTGCACCGGGAGTTCAAGGACATCGACACCTTCATGCGGGAGATCTCGGAACTGAAACAGGAAGGGAAATAAGCCATGTTTCTTTATATCGTCCGCCACGGCCACCCGGTCTACGGGCCGAAGGAACAGCTCACGGAGACCGGACGCAAACAGGCCCGCGCCCTCGTCCCCCGGATGGTGAGAGCGGGGATCACCCGGATCTACTCCTCCCCCCTGCGCCGGGCCATCGAGACGGCGGAACCCACGGCCCACGCCCTCGGTCTGCCCATCGGCATCGAACCCTGGTGCTCGGAGAATCTTGCCTGGTCCCGCTTCACCCGGGATCTCGGAGAAGGCCGGAGGACATGGGTCTGGAACATCGACGACATCGGCTCCTTCGTCCGGGGCGAGAATCGGGACGCCGGGGACCGCTGGTACGAGATCGACGCCATGAAGACCATCGTGAACGGGAAGGACGGATATGCCGCCCTGCAGGGGGAGTCCGACGAATTCCTCGCCCGCCTCGGCTATGTCCGCGAGGGGAACGACTACCGGATCGAGCGGCCGAACGACGAACGGGTTGCCGTCTTCTGCCATCAGGGATTCGGGCTGACGTGGCTGTCCCACCTTCTGCGGATCCCGCCGAACATCTTCTGGGCGGAGTTCGACGTCACCCACACCGGCGTGACCGTTTTGAACTTCTCGAACCGGAAATGCGGACGCACCGTGCCGAAATGCCTCTGCCTCTCCGATATGTCCCACCTCGCCGAGGACGGGTACGCCGATCTCAGATACCACACCCACTTCGTCATCTGAACCGATCCGAAAGGAGGACCCCGTGAGCGAAGACCGGAGACGGATCCTGCGCTGGATGGGCGTGTTCTCCCTTCCCTGGGCGGTCCTCGGGCTGCTTTTGTGGTTCGTGACAAGACCCGGACCCGCAGAACAGCCGATCCCCGGGACCGAGGCCGTCGTCGAAGGGGTCCTGACCGATTCGGCGGAGCGGCGCCATTCCCTCCTCGGTCCTTTCACAAAGTCCGGAGCCGCGGTTTCCGTCCGGTATGACGACGGGACGGAAGAGGTGTTCCGGGAGGCGGCGGTCGGCGCGGAACGCATCGGCTTCGAAGAATGGGATCCCCGCACCGATCCGGAACCGCGGGTACGCCTCCGGGTATGCGAGGAAAAGAACTGCGAAAACCGGGTGTTCACGCGGATCGAGATGCTCCCGGGATCTTGACATTATTTCAAAAACATGGTATAATTGCAATAATTCCGCACGAAGCGGGAAAAACGGCCGCGAAGGCATACGTCCGACTGGGATCTGTCCGGGGGACCGTATGCCTTTTTGAGTGAGGGCGGCCGGGAGAAAGGATACGCGTATGAAAACCCTGTACATCGAATGCAATATGGGCGCGGCGGGGGATATGCTCTCGGCGGCTCTGGCGGAACTCTTGCCGGATCCGGCGGCATTTACGGAAAAGCTCAATTCCCTCGGCATCCCCGGCGTTGTCTACCGGCTGGAACCCTCCGTCAAATGCGGGATCACCGGCTCGCACATGACCGTCACCGTGAACGGAGAGGAAGAGGAACCGGGCGAGGACCATCCCCATGACCACCACCGCCACGATCATGAGCATGAGCACGATCATGAACACGATCACGATCATGAACACGAACATCACCATGACCACGATCTCGATTATGAGCACCACCACGACCATGAGCATGAGCACGATCATGACCACAGCCATCACCACCATCATTCCTCCCTGCACGATATCGGCCACATCGTCCGGGACCACCTCGATCTGCCGGAAAAGGTGCGGGAGGACGTCATGGCGGTTTACGGGCTGATCGCGGAGGCGGAGAGCGCGGTCCACGGCGTGCCGGTCGACGAGATCCACTTCCACGAGGTCGGGACGATGGACGCCGTCGCCGATATCACGGCCGTCTGCCTCGCGATGGCGGAGCTTGCCCCGGACGAGGTCGTCGTCTCCCCCGTCCACGTCGGATCGGGCAACGTCCGGTGCGCCCACGGGATCCTGCCTGTCCCGGCGCCCGCGACCGCGCGGATCCTCACGGGCGTTCCGATCTACGGAGGCGGGATCCGCGGAGAACTCTGCACGCCCACGGGAGCCGCTCTGCTGAAGCATTTCGCCGCCCGATTCGGGGACATGCCCGTCATGCGGATCGAAAAGACGGGCTTCGGCATGGGAAAGAAGGACTTCGAGGCGGCAAACTGCGTCCGGGCCTTCATCGGTGAGACGGAGAACAAAACCGGGGACGCGGTCCTGCTCGCCTGCAACCTCGACGACATGACGGCGGAGGAGATCGGCTTTGCCATGGAGAGAATGTTCGACGCCGGAGCCCTAGACTGCTGGACCGTCCCCGCCGGGATGAAGAAGAACCGCCCCGGAACGGTCTTCTCGGTCCTCTGCCGCCCGGAAGACGCCGATGCGCTTGCCGCCGCGATCTTTTGCCACACGACCACCATCGGTATCCGCGAACTCCCCGTCGCCCGCCGGACGCTGGAGAGATCCGTCGTCACCCGGGAAACCGCGTCCGGTCCCGTGCGGGAAAAACGGTCTTCCGGCTACGGCGTCACAAGGACCAAGCCGGAATTCGAGGATCTCGCCAGAATCGCCCGCGAGACCGGCAGAAGCCTCTTCGAAGTCCGCGCCGAACTCGACGGGAAGAATTGAATCCCAGCCGCGCTCTCCGTTCCACCGCCGGACGGGGGACGCGGTTCCTTTTTGTTCGGGAGGAAAAAGTTCTTGTATTTTTCCGGGATCCGTGGTATAATATCCACAGAGAATCAAGGAAGCCGGATACGCCATGAACGAACAGTACGCCATCGACATCATCACCCGGAACGCCGAAGAGACCGAAGCCGCCGGACGCCGCCTCGGGGAGATCATCCGGGACACCGGCGCGCGCCCCTTCATCGCCCTTTACGGGGATCTCGGAGCCGGGAAGACCGTCTTCGTGCGGGGCCTCGCCGCCATCCTTTCCCCCGGCAGCCGCGTGAAGAGTCCCACCTATACTCTCGTCAACGAATACCGCCGCGGACCCGTGCCGCTGTTCCACTTCGATCTGTACCGCATCGCCGAAGAGGACGAGCTCGACGGATTCGGATTTGAGGACTACGTCGCCGGAGGGATCTGCGCCGCGGAATGGAGCGAACGCCTCGGGGACTCCCTCCCGCCGGACGCCGTCGAAGTGCGGATCGAAAAGCTCGAAGGGGACGAGCGGCGCATCGCGGTCCGGGGGATCGGAGAGGAGAAGGAAGCATGAAGATCTTAGCCGTCGAATCCTCCTCGAAGACCGCCTCCGCCGCCCTCCTCGAAGACGGGGAGCTGATCGGGGAATCCTTCGTGAAGACCGACACCCACAGCGCGGTCCTGCTCCCGATGATCGAAGACCTGCTCAAAGCCGCGAAGACCGACTTTTCCGGGATCGGACTGTACGCCGCGTCCGTCGGTCCCGGATCCTTCACGGGCGTGCGCATCGGCGTCTCCACCGTCAAGGGACTCGCGTTCGCGGGCAATACGCCGGCCGCTGGGGTCTCCACCCTCGAAGGGATGGCGTATCAGTTCGCGGGAGTCGACAGCATAGCCGTTCCCGTGATCGACGCCCGGCGGGGGACCGTCTTCACCGCCGTCTTCCGCGCATCCTCCGACGGGAAGGTCGAACGGCTCACCCCCGACGCCCAGCTGCCCGCGGATGAACTCATGAAGCTCCTCGGCGCTTATCCCGGAGAACGGATCGCCTTCACCGGGGACGCCGCTGACGCCATGCTCGCGAGGGCCGACTGCCCCGGAAACGCGAGACCCGCCCCAGCCCTATTGCGCAATCCCTCCGCCGCCGGGATCGGACGCCGCGCGTGGGAAAAATGGATCGAAGCGGACGGAAACCGGGATCTTTTCGATTCCGCCGCCCTCGTTCCGGTCTATCTGAAAAAATCCCAGGCGGAGAGGGAACGGGAAGAACGCCTCGCCGGGAAAAGGGAATGAAACCGTCAGAACAGGAGAAGACGCCATGGAGAAGAAAACGATCGCCCTCGCCTCCGACCACGCGGGATTCCCGCTGAAGGAAGCTCTGAAAAAGAAGCTGACGGAGGAGGGATACGCCGTCGCCGACGCGGGATGCGATTCGGCGGAAAGCTGCGACTACCCCGTCTACGCCGAAAAAGGGTGCCGCCTCGTGCTGGAAGGGAAAGCGGACCTCTGCGTCCTCTGCTGCGGGACCGGCGTCGGGATGAGCATCGCCGCCAACAAGATCCGCGGGATCCGGGCCGCCTGCTGCTCCGACGTGTTCTCAGCCCGGTACACGAGACTCCACAACGACGCGAACGTCCTCTGCCTCGGCGCGAGAGTGGTCGGGGAGGGGCTGGCGTGGGAGCTCGTCACCGCCTTCGTCACGTCGGGATTCGAAGGGGGCAAGCACGCCCGCCGCGTCGGACTGATCGCGGATCTCGAAAACAGGGAGTAAACCCGCCCGGAGATCCGGGAAACGCATATCGGAATCGAACAGAGAAAGGAGAAACACATGCAGAACGTCATCGTGACAATCGCCAGACAGTACGGCAGCGGAGGCAGGGAGGTGGGCCTCAGACTGTCCGAAAAGATCGGAGTCAAATTCTACGACAAGGATCTCATCACCATGGCGGCGCAGAAGAGCGGCTTGAGCTCCGACGCGCTCCAGAATGCCGACGAGAAGGCCGCCAACAGCCTGCTCTATACGCTGGCCCTCGGTTCTTCCATCTACAACCACGGGGTGGAGCATGTGAACCTCCCCATCAACGACCGCCTTTTCGTCGTCCAGTCCGAGATCATCAAGGAGCTCGCGGGGACGGGAGAGGGCGCGATCATCGTCGGACGGTGCGCGGACTACGTGCTCGCCGGGCGGAAAAATCTCGTGCGCGTGTATATCACCTCCGATTTCGACAACCGCGTCCGCGCCGTGATGGCGCGCCACGAACTCACCGAAAACGCCGCCCGGGATCTCATCGTCAAGACCGACAAGAGGCGCGCGAATTATTACAGCTACTACACCGGCGAGAAGTGGGGAAGAGCGGACAAGTACGACCTCGTGATCTCCACCGACCGCATCGGAGTGGAAGGCGCCGCCGATCTGATCGCGGATTACGCCGCTATGATCCATTAATACCATTCACAAGACAAAAAGCTAACTAAATGGGTTTTGAACGCTCTCCGTAGAATGCGAACGACGGGGTGGGAATACCATATATCCAAACATGACACGGGCCATCCCACCCCCCGAGAATCCCCTTCGGGAATTCTCGCTACCGTCAGCCGTAACATAATACCATATATCCAAACATGACACGGGCCATCCCACCCCCGAGAATCCCCTTCGGGAATTCTCGCTACTGTCAGCCGTAACATAATACCATATATCCAAACATGACTCGGGCTGTCCCACCCCCGAGAATCCCCTTTGGGAATTCTCGCTTATGTCAGCCGTAACATTGAGCTCACGAACGATAACTCTGATATGGTTGGATAACTATATTGGTGTGCCAAGGTTTCGACGATACGTGATTGGTATATCCTGTCCCTATCCACATCAGAAGTTCTTGCCGCTGAACTTGTTCAGTAGGGCTTCATTTCGGGGAAGCCGCGTTTCCCCCTGCGGCACAATTTGTTCCCGAAAATCAGGCGACTCCCCCGGAATCCCCGGGCCGGAGCCGCTTTTTTTCATGCCCTCGATTTCCCGCGATTGCCGCGCACTTCCGTCATACTGCCTGTCCGGGACGCATAGAATGATCCCGAAATGTGAGACGGAAAAGGGGGCGGGAACATGGAGGCGGAGAACCGCGCGTGGCGGAGTGCTCTCGCTTGTCTCCCCGAACGCCTCCGGCGGGCCGCGGAACGAACGGGCGGGGACGGTGGGGGGATTTCCGAGATCCGCATCCGGGCCGGGGGACTCTGCTGTCTCACGGCGGAGGGCGGGAACCTCTCCTGCGAAGTGTCGGCCACGAAGGAGGAGACCGCGGAGACCGTGCGCCTGCTCTGCGGGGGATCCCTCTACGCCCATGCCGACGAGATCCGGGAGGGCATCGTGGCGGCGGAGGGCGGGATCCGGGCGGGAGTGGCAGGGGTCGCCGTGACCGAGGACGGAAGGGTCCGGTCCCTCCGGGACATCTCCTCCGTCTGCATCCGCCTCCCGAAGCGCAGACCCGGTGCCGCGTCCGCCGTTCTGCCCCTCGCCGCCGCCGGAAAGAGCGTCCTCGTCTGGTCCGCGCCGGGGATGGGGAAGACCACCCTTCTGCGGGAACTCATCGCCTCCCTCGCCTCCGCCCCGTACTGCCGCCGCCTCGCCGTGATCGACACCCGGTTCGAGCTGGGGGCGGGGCTGGGGACGGATCTCACGGCGGATTTCTACCGGGGATGGCCGCGGGGAGCCGGGATGGAGGCCGCAGTCCGGGCCATGTCCCCCGAGATCCTCGTCTGCGACGAACTGACCGGGGAGGGAGACGCGGCTGCTGTCCGGGCGGTGCGGGGATCGGGTACGGCGGCGGTGTGCAGCGTCCACGGCGGGGATTTCCGCACCGTTCTCGCCCATCCTCTCGTCCGGGAGGGGCTCTTCGACGTCCTCTGCGGGATCCTGCCCCTTTCCGGGACGGGCGGGGAGGAGCGGGAGGAGGACGGGCGGGTCCGGGTCACGGTCTCGGGCGGGCGGCGGATCGAGGTGAGGCGGCTTGCGTGAGATCGTCCTCCGGGCGGCGGGGGCTCTGTTCTTTGTCGGCGCGGCCTTTCTCTGGGGGCAGTCGGAGATCCGCGCGGGGAGACGCCGGATCCGGGAGCTCGAGGCGGCGGGAGCCCTCTGCCGGTTCATCCGTCAGAACATCGAACGGCTGGCCACCCCCCTGCCCGACATTTTCGCGGCATACGAGGATCCCGTCCTTTCGGCCAGCGGATTTCTGCCGATCCTCAGAAGGGAAGGGTTCCGGGCGGCGGTGGAAGGCGCGGACTGGGGGATCGGGGAGGCGGAGCGGGCGGTTCTCTGCTCCTTTGCCGACGCCCTCGGAAGGGGATTCCGGGAGGAGCAGGTCTCCCTCTGCCGCTACACCGAGGACAGGATCGCGGACGCCGCCGACGCACTGAAAAAATCCGCCCCGGACAGGGAACGCCTCTGGAGATCCATCCCGGTCCTCGGAGCACTGTCCGCGCTTTTGATGCTGATGTGAAAGAGGGGGAGACGCGCTTTGGACATTACGGTACTCTTGAAGATCGCGGGGGCGGGATTCCTCATCGCGGCGTCCTGCCAGATTCTGCAGAAGTCCGGGCGGGACGAAATGGCGCTTCTGCTCTCCCTCACGGGCATCGTGTCGGTGCTCTTCTTCCTGATGGGCCGGGTCGGGGAACTGTTCGGCGAGATCCGGGCGGTGTTCGGATTATGAGGGACGCGGTTTCGCTGGCGGGGATCGCCCTCTGCGCCTTGACCGCCGTCCTCACCGTGCGGGAGACGAGGCGGGAGTTCGTCCCCTATCTGCTCCTCGGGACGTCGGCCCTTCTGCTCGGCGCCTGTCTGCCCGGGGTGGGAGAGGCTGTCACCTTTGCGAAGACCCTCGCGGATCTGGTCGGGGAGGCACCGGTCACGGCCGTTCTGCGGGCCCTCGGGATCGCGTGGATGACCTCGGCGGCGGCGGAGATGTGCAGGGGAGCGGGGGAGGCGCAGATCGCGGGCTGGGTCGAGACGGCGGGGAAGGTGGAACTGGCCGTGCTGTCCCTGCCCTTCCTCAGAGATCTGCTCGCCGCCGCGGGATTTTCGGCGTGATCCGGAAAGACGGGGCGGGGAAGCGGATCTTCACCCTCTTCTGCGCCTGCCTCTGCTTTTTCGCCCTCGGCGCGGAGATCCGGGCGGAGACCTATGTCTTCCGGGCAGAAGACTGTTCGGCCGGGACGGAGCGGGCGTGGGACCGGTTCCGCGAGGCTCTGCCCCCGTCCGCCGCGGAAGCCGTTGACGGCGTCGATCTCGCCGATCCTGCGGGAACGATCGCGATTTTGAGGGACAGGACGGACCCCGGGCGGCTCTTTTCGCGGCTCCGGGAGACCTTCGGAAACGCCCTCCGGACCGTGATCCCCGCCGCCGCTCCCCTTGCCGGACTGCTCCTGTTGGCCGCCGCCGTGAAGACTGCGGTCCCCTCCGGTCCGACGGCGGATGCGTTCGGGAGGGTGGTGAGGCTGGCGGCCGCGGCGTCGGTCTGGGGGCTTGCGGCGGACGCGCTCCGGCTGGCACGGGATGCCGCGGGGACCCTCTGCTCCCTCGCCGAACTCCTCGTCCCGGTGGCGGAGGGGATCTGCCTGCTCGGCGGCGGCGTCACCGAAAGCCGGGTGGCGCGGGTGGGGATGATGCTCGCGCTGACCGTCGTCGAGGAGATCGCGGGCAGGATCCTCGTTCCCGCTTCCTCGGCGCTTCTCGGGCTGACTGCCGTAGGATCTTCGGGGGGATTCGCCGCATCCTTCGCCGCGGGGCTCAGAAAGATGATCCTCCGGGCATGGCAGATCCTGACCCTTTCCGCCGCGTTCCTGCTCGGGACCCAGTCGTCGCTGGCCCGTTCGGCGGACAGCCTCGGGATGCGGTGGACGAAATTCGCGCTCTCCTCCTTCGTCCCGGTGGCGGGCGGCGCGCTGTCGGAGGCCTGGGGGGCGATGTCCGCAGGGGTACGGTTCCTGCGCGGCGCGGGCGGGATCGGCGGGATCCTCGCGCTGACTGCGGCGGCTGTCCCGGCGGCGGCTCCCCTGCTCCTCTGGCAGTGGACCTTCGGCCTCGGGCGGTTCGCGGCGGGCGCGCTGGGGCTGACGGATCTCGAAAAGCTCCTCGACGGGGCGCGGGGGGTGACGGAACTCCTCTCCGCCTTCGTGCTCTACGGCATCGGGATATTCGTCGTCGCGCTGGCCCTCTTCGCCGGGATCGGGAGGTGAGGTCATGGGCGGATGGAAGGGCGTGATCGGGCTGATCGCCGCGGGAACCGTGCTGGGAGAGCTGGCGGAAAGCCTCGCGCCGGAGGGATGGCGGGAGAGGATCGGGCGGATCGCGGCGCTTGCGGTCCTCGCGGCTCTGGTCCTGCGGCTGCCTTCCGCCGTCGGAGCGGGGGAGCGGATCGGCGAGGCGGCACAGGATCTCATCCGGTCCGGCGAAGCGCGTGTCCTGGAGGGGCGGACCGGGCGGGAGGCGTGGATCGGGGCCGCGGAATTCGCCTTCGCCTATCTCAGAGAACTGGGGCTCGACGCGGAGGGGGCGGAGTTTGCGGTCGGCGTGCCCGAAGAAGGGGAGCCGGCGATCCGCATTTTCGTTCCGGGCTGTCCCTATACGGAGCGGATGCGGATCGGGGAGGATCTCGGCGCTGCTTTCGGCGTCGAAGTGCGTGTGGAAACGGGAAAGGAGGGAGGGCGGTGAAACTGCCGGGTTGGGGACGGAACGGGTGGATCCTTCTGCTGCTCGCGGCGATGGGGATTTTGCTCTTCGTTTTGGGCGGGGTGCTCGGGAAGGAGAACCGGGGAACTGCCGGATCGGACTACGCCGGGTATCTCGAGGACCGGGTGAGGGAGCTCTGCATGAGCATCGACGGGGTCAGGGAGGCGGACGTCTTCCTCACCCTCTGCGAGGACCCGGAGGCGAAGGCGGCGGTCTCCGGGGGGATGTTCGGCGGGGAGAAGACCTCCTCGGTTCCGGCGGTGCGGGGGATCGCGGTGGTCTGCACGGGCGGGGATTCGCCGACCCTCCGTGAGACCGTGACCCGCCTGATCTCCGCCGCCCTCGGGATCCCCACCAACCGGATCCGGGTCGAGGGATCGGAGCGGAAATGACCGCCCCGTTCTATCCCCCGGGTCCAGCGCATAGGATGGTTCGGAAGAAGATCCCACAGAATCGAGGTGCAGGGTATGAAAGAGAAATGGAAGAAATTCCGTCAGAAATGCGCGGAGCTTTCGAAAAAGGCCGGAACGCGGGCCGTCATCGCGGTCTGCGCCGTGCTCATCCTCGGCGGGGCGGCCATAGCGAAATCGATCCTCGGCGGGGGCGGGTCCGTGAAGGCTCCCTCCCGGCTGGCGGTGGATCTCGCGTCCGATCCGGCGGCGAAGGAGGCGAAGGGAGGAGGGGAAAAATCCGGTCCGGAAGACGCGGAGGCCGGGCAGTCCGCCGCTCTCTCATCCGGGGAGACGAGGGACTATTTCGCCTCCATCTCCCTCGAAAGACGGCAGGCACGGGACGAGGCCATCGAAGTGCTGAAAACCGTCACCGCCAGCGACACGGCCACCGGAGACGCGAAGGCGGACGCCGCGGCAGCCATCGGAAAGATCGCGGAGGGGATGGAGAGCGAGGCCAACATCGAATCCCTCGTCCGCTCCAAGGGCTTCGAACAGTGCGTCGCCGTGGTGAACGGGGGCAAGTGCAGCGTGATCGTGGAGAGCGACGGGCTTCTCCAGAGCGAGGTCGCCCAGATCTCCGAAATCGTCTGGGAACAGGCCGGGATCGCGCCGGAGAATCTGAAAATCATCGAAAAGGGGAAGTGAACGGTCGGCAGGGGCAGGGACAACGGAGGGGATCCGCTCGCCTGCCCCTTTTTCCGTATTTCCGTCAAAATGCCCCAATTGTGACATTTTTCCCCGGCCCCTTTTTTTTCGGCGAGATCTGTGGTATAATACGGGCGAAGTATTTCTGACGAGGTGAAGGATGAACGCCCTGAACGGACCCGAAGCCGCCCTCCTGGCCCGCATGTATTCCGCCATCGGATGCCCCTTCCTCGACGCGGTTTTCTCCACCGTGACGAGGCTCGGGGACTACGGCTGGTTCTGGATCCTTACGGCCGCCGTTCTCCTCGCCGTTCCCGGGACGCGGAAGATCGGGTTTCAGATGGGGCTCGCCCTGATCTTCGGAGCCCTGATCTGCAACGTGGGGCTGAAAAACCTCACGCTCCGGATCCGGCCCTATCTCTTCGATCCTTCGGTGAAGCTGCTGGTCCCGCCCGACAGTTATTATTCCTTCCCCTCCGGGCACGCCGCGGTCTCCTTCGAGGGAGCCGTCACGATCTTCCGGTACAGCAGGAAATGGGGGATCGCCGCCCTCGTCCTCGCCGTCGTCATCGCCTTCTCCCGCCTCTATATCCGCGTCCACTACCCGACGGACGTGCTCGCCGGAGCCGTGATCGGGACTCTGTGCGCGTTCGCGGCCGGGAAAGCGGCGGACCGGATTTTCGCCCGGTTCCGCAAAAAAGAGGCGGAATGATCCCGCCTTCAGTTCGTCCGAAGCGGAGGCCTCCATGTTTTTCAACGACAGGAATGAAAAAATCGTATACGCGGCCGCCGCGGACAGATCGGAGGCTTTTTCCTGCCTGCTCGCGGGGGTGACGTATCCGAATCCCGATTACCGGATGGTCCGCCGCCCTTCCAGGGAATACGTCTTCGAATACGTGATCGACGGGCGGGGCTGGATCGAGACGGGCGGGGAACGCATTCCCGTTTCCGCCGGGACTTTCTATATGTGCCGCAAGGGGGCGGAGCTGAGCTACGGATCCGAACCGGACGCGCCCTACGAAAAGATCTGGCTCAACGCCGACGGGACCCTGCTCTCCCGGATGTGCGACATGTTCGTGCTGGAACCCGTCGTCACGGCGGAGGTCAACGTCCTCGACCTCTTCCTCGAGATCCACGACCGGCTCTCGCGGATGGCGGAGGGAGGGGAAGCGGACACCCACGCGGAGATCCTCTGCCTGCTCTTCCGCATCCTCACGGCGGCGGAGAAGGACGTCTATTTCCCCCGGGCCAGACCGCGGAACACCCTCGACGAAAAGATCCTCTCGTGGCTGGACGCGAATATTTATTCCGACTTCTCCCTCGACACGGTGGCGGCGGAATTCGGCGTCACGAAGATGCACGTGATCCGTGTCTTCAAGAAGCGGTTCGGCATCACGCCTATCCAGTACGTGATCGAGCGGCGGATCGGGGTGGCGAAGAGCCTTCTGACGGGGACGGTGATGCCCATCAAGGAGATCGCCTCCCTTCTCCGGTATTCGAACACCCAGCATTTTTCCTCCTCCTTCAAGTCCGCCGTGGGGTGCACCCCGGGGAAATACCGGCAGTCCAAAAACGGCTGAGCGTTTTCCCGTTTTCCCGTCCCCCGGCGTTTATACAAAAAACGGACCCCGGCGGGGCGCATGTTTGAATAAGTTGCCGGGAAAAAAATTGTGAGAAGCCCTTGATTTCGAGAACAGTATTTGATATAATACATCTATAAGAAGCAGTATCGCTGTCATCTTCAATCATTGCAGAGGAGCGTATCAAATGATTTCGTGCGACGTAACCATTAAGAATAACGTGGGCCTCCATGCCAGACCGGCGACGTTCTTTATCCAGAAGGCCAATTCCTACAAGAGCTCTATCTGGGTGGAAAAGGATGACCGCAGAGTCAACGCGAAGAGCCTGCTCGGCGTGCTCTCCCTCGGGATCGTCAAGGGAATGACGATCACCCTGATCGCGGACGGCACCGACGAAGAGGAAGCTCTCGAAGGATTATCCACCCTGATCGACAGCGGTTTCGCGGAGTAAGGGTTCCGCCGCGCGCAAAGTCCCTCCGGGGGATATCTGCGGCCATGCGGCATCGGATCACAAGAGGCAGGAAACGGGCGATGGTGAAGAAACGCATCATCGCCCGATTTGTTCATGGGGAGGATCATGCCACAGCTCTCACCGAACATCGGATTCCTCCGGGAAAAGGCGGCGGCCCTTCCGCGTCTGCCCGGGGTTTATATCATGAAGAACGCGGCGGGGAAGGTCATTTACGTCGGAAAGTCCCGCTCCCTCCGCGACCGCGTGTCCCAGTACTTCCACGGGGACCACGACGTCAAGACCGCGCGGATGGCGTCCTCCGTCCACGACTTCCGGTTCGTCACCTGCGACACGGAGATGGAGGCCCTCGCCCTCGAGAATTCCCTCATCAAGCAGTACGCCCCGAAGTACAACATCAAGCTCAAGGACGCGAAATCCTACCCCTATATCCGCATCGGGAAGGATTCGGAGGAAGAATGGCCCCGCATCACCATGAACCGGAAGCGCACCACGGACGGGAGCCGGTATTTCGGACCCTATTCGTCGACGGCCACGGTCTTCGGCGTGATCGGCCAGCTCGAGCGGACCCTGCGCCTGCCCACCTGCAAGCGGAGATTCCCCCAGGACATCGGGAAGGAGCGGCCGTGCGTCTACTACCAGATGGGCCGCTGCATGGGAGTCTGCACCGGGGAGGTCGGCCTGGAGGAGTATCTCGCGGCCATCGAACAGGCGGCTGGGATCCTCAGAGGCGGGACCCGGGAGGTGATCGCCGATCTGACGCGGAAGATGAACGAGGCGTCCGAAGCCCTCGAATTCGAGACCGCCGCCAGATGCCGGGACGCCATCGCCGCCATGCGCAGGCTGGGGGAACGTCAGAAGGCCGTGGGATCCCCCGACGTGGAGTGCGACGTGATCGGGCTCCATCTCACGAGCGTGGAGGGCGTGCGGTTCCGGGACTGCGCCGCCGTTTTCTATGTCCGGAGCGGGTATATCGCCGACAGCGAACACTTCCTTTTCGGCGGGGACGAGATCACGGCGGAGGAGGCGGACGGGAACGGGGATTCTCCCTTTTCCGCGTTCCTGCTCTCCCTCTACCAGTCCCGCGAATTCATTCCGGGGGAGATCCTTCTCTCCTTCGAGATCCCCGATCACGACCGGGAACTGCTCTCCGCCGTCCTCACCGAGCGGTCGGGACACCGGGTGGAGATCCGGACGCCCCGCCGGGGAGCTTCGAAATATCTCTGCGACATGGCGGTGACGGACGCGGCCAAGCACTCCGAGAACCGCGCGAAGCAGGAGAAGGACGGCGAACGCACCCTTGCCTCCCTCGCTTCCCTTCTGAAGCTGGAGGTCCTGCCCGAGCGGATCGAGGCCTACGATATCTCGAACCTCGGGGACGAGCACATCACCTGCGGCATGGTGACGGCCGTCGACGGGAAGATGAAGAAGAGCGAATACCGCACCTTCCGCATCCGCTCGAAAGACGGGCAGGACGACTACGCCGCCATGACGGAAGCGCTTTCCCGGCGGCTCGCCCACATCGGACAGCCCGACGACTCCATGTCCGCCGAACCGGATCTGATCCTGCTGGACGGCGGGCGGGGCCACGTCTCGGTGATCAAGGAGATGATGGCCCGGGAGGGGTACGAGATCCCGGTCTTCGGCATGGTGAAGGACGAGCACCACAAGACCCGCACCCTCTGCGACGAGAGCGGGGAGATCGCCATCGCGCGGCAGGCCGACGTCTTCCGGCTGATCTACGGGATCCAGGAGGAAGTTCACCGGTATTCGGTCTCCCGCATGACGAACGCGAAGAGAAAGACCCTCCGCACCTCCTCCCTCGAAAAGATCAAAGGGATCGGACCGGCGAAGGCGAAGATCCTCTTGAAGGCGTTCGGCTCCCTCGCCGCGGTGAGATCCGCCGACCTGGACGCCCTCGCCGCCGTGCAGGGGATCTCAAAGGTCGACGCCGAGGCGGTCTGGCGGCACACCCACGAAAATTCGGACGAAACACCCTCCGGGGAAAGGATAGAATCAGAATGAGAATCATCACAGGAAGCGCAAGGGGAACGGGACTCACCGCCCCCGAAGGAGAAACGACCCGTCCCACCTCGGACAAGGTCAAGGAAGCGGTTTTCTCCATGATCCAGTTTGACGTGGAAGGCCGGAACGTGCTCGACCTCTTCGCGGGCAGCGGGCAGATGGCTCTGGAAGCCCTGTCGCGCGGCGCGGAAAAGGCGACCCTCGTGGACTCCTCCCGGGAAGCGGCGGCCTGCGTCGAGGCGAACGCGAAGAAGACCCATCTCTCGAACCGGTGCAGGATCGTCAACAACACCTACACCTCCTACCTCCGGGCGGCGGCGGGACGGGAGAAATACGACCTCATTTTCCTCGATCCGCCCTACGGCTCGGGGATGCTCCCGAAAGCCCTCCGCGCCATCGACGCCGGGGAACTCGCGGCTCCCGGATCCACGCTGGTCTGCGAGACGGACTGCGACGTCCCCTCCAGCGCCACCCGGCTCCGGACCCGGATGCGGAAGGATGAGGAGTACACGGCGGAGCTCGTCCTCAAAGACGTGTTCGGTGGGGACGAAGAGCTTGCCGCGCGGTATGAAGTCCTGAAATCGAACCTCTACGGACGCACCCGCATCACCCTGCTCACCCCGAAGACGGCGGAAGAGGCCGCGGAAGGATCAGCGTCCGAAGAGCCGGAAGCGGAAGGAGAGGCGGAATGAGACACGCCGTCATCACCGGGAGCTTCGACCCCGTCACCTCGGGCCACGAGGACCTGATCCGGCGGGCGGCGGCGATGTTCGACCGGGTCACCGTGCTGATCCTCGCCAACACCGAAAAGGCCTCGGGGCTCTTTCCCCCTTCGGAGCGGCTCCGGTTCTGCGGGGCCGTGTGCGCCGGGATCCCGGGGGCGGACGCGATGCTCTGGGGCGGGCTCACCTCTGACGCGATGGAGAAGATCGGAGCCCGGTTCATCGTCCGGGGGGCCAGGTCCGGGTCGGATTTCGACTACGAATACTCCCTCGCCGCCATCATGAAGCGATTCGATCCCGCAATAGAGACCCTCGTCCTCCCCGCCGCCCCGACCCTCGCCGAGGTCAGTTCCACCTACGTGCGGGATCTCCTCAAATACGGAGCGCCCCTCGGCGACGCGGTCCCGGAGGTCTGCCGCGCGGACGTGGAAGAGACTTACCGCCGCCTCGCGGATGGGAGAGGGTAATTCCCAAATAATCAGAAAGCCCGGCAGTTTTCTGCGCCGCCGGGCATGAGTCCTACCGGATCATCTGCATCCGCCGCAGTTGCCGAGGCATCCGCCGCATCCGCCGCCGACGGTGCCGCCGTTGTTCTGGCAGCCGCAGCCGTCGCCGTTCGTGTGGAAAAGCGTGATGAGCGCAAGGGCTACGGCGATCCAGCCGAGTCCGTTCCAGCCGAAGTCACACATGTTCGCGTCCTCCTTTCCCGGGGATCACTGCCAGTATATGCCGTCCCCCGGGATCCGTGCGTGCGCGGAAGGACGCATAGATCCTCCCCGTCCGGGGCATACTGCCGCCAGAACCCTTTTCTGAGGAGGATCCCATGAATCAGGATCAAAGACCGCCCATCATGCACGCGGAACAGAAACTCAGCATCCCCGGAGCCCTCGGCGCGGCGCTCATGGAGGAGGACGCCTCCCTCGAACGCTTTTCCCGCCTCTCCGAAAAGGAAAAACGGGAATTCGTCGGCGGAGCGCAGGGCCTGACCACCGGATACGAAATGCGCCGGTACGTCCGGGCTTTCGTCCGGGGGGAGGAAGTGCGCTGAATCTCCGTCCGCGGGCGGGGCAGACTGTGAGGAAGGCATGTCCGTCGAAATCGAAAGAAAATTCCTCATCCGAAAGCCGGATTTCAAGCTCATCGCGGCTCAGCCGGACTGCGCCGTCTGGCGGATCACCCAGACCTATCTGAAAAACCTCCCTGGCTCGTCGACTGAACGCCGCGTGCGCCGGATCGAAGAGGACGGGGAGATCACCCATGTCTACACGACGAAGGACAAGCTCGGCGGGATCAGCCGGGAGGAGATCGAGCGGACCGTCCCGGAGGAGGAATACAGCCGCCTCCTCGCCGAAGCCGAAACCCGGATCGAGAAGACCCGGTACCGCTTTCCCTACCGGGGGCACCTCATGGAGATCGACGTCTATCCCTTCTTCTACGGCGGCCCCGGACTGGAAAACAGAGCCGTCCTCGAGGTCGAGCTGGGCGCGGAGGACGAGGAATTCGAGGTCCCGGAGTTTCTCGAAATCGAGCGGGAGCTCACCGGGACAAGGGAGTTCTCGAACAAGAGCATGGCGAAGCCCGTGAAGTGAATAATACTAATCTCAAGCTAAAAAGGAAACGCGGCTTCTTGAAAGAAGCCTGGCAAGAACTTTCATGGGGGTATAGGACAAGGCTGCTGTCAGAGTTATCGCTCGTGAGCTCACAATCATAGATTGTTCGCATCCTACGGAGAGCGATCAAAACCCATATAGTTAGCTATTTAGAAAGAGAATAGTATAAGAAACCGGGAGCCGGATCCTCATACAGGGGAAACGGCTCTTTTTGATTTTTTCTTGACAAATCTTGAAATTTGTGGTATACTACAAAAAAAGAGGAGAGGAGGCCGATCATGAAGAGGATCTATCTGCTGTCCGTTCTTTTCGCCGCGGTCCTCCTCTTCGCGGGCTGCGCCGAACGGGAATCGGAAGAGACCGGGGGAAGCGAGACTTCCGAGATCGGATTCGATCCCGAATGGTACCGGGAAGAATTTCTCGCCCGGGAAGAGCAGGAAGGCTACGTGCCGTTTGAGAGCAAGTACGGCTACGATATCCCGGAGATCACGGGCTTCACCGAGGGATTCGTCGATTACCTCGGCCGCTCCGTCACCCTGTCCGCGCCTTACGAAGGGGCGAACAGGGACTTTCTCGAGGACGGGCGGGGAGGCGTATTCGTCTTCCGCACGGTCCGGGCCGGAGGGGAGGACGGAAAGGCGGGCAATGTCTCCGACGGGATCGTGTATTACGACGCGGAGGGGATCCCCTCCCGGATCTGCGTCGACCCCGCGTGCACCGTCCCGGGGCCCTGTACCCACGGGATGGAGATTTCCGGCTCTTTCGCGCAGTTCTGGGACGGCGCGCTTTATTTTGTCGGATACCGGCAGGAACCGTGGCCGGAAGGGGAGGAGCACCCGGGGATCGAAGGGCTTCCGCTCCGAAGCTATGTCATGCGGTACGACATCGAAACAAGGACCTTCCGCAAGCTGATCGAGTTTTTCGACCGCACCTGTTTTCTCATGGTGATCCGGGACGGCGTCCTGTTCCTCGTGAGCGGGGAAGACGCGGAGGGGGATTCCGGTCCGGTGAAGTACCTCTCCTCCGTCGATCTCGAAAGCGGGGAAGCCTGCCGGATCCGCGTCGGCCAGAGCGACGTGTACGGGATCTGCGAGGGAAAGCTCGTGCTCCAGTCCCCCGATTACGGAAAGCAGTGGGACCGGGCGGAATACAAGGTGGAGCTCATGGACCCGGAGGACGGTTCCCGGAAAAAGATCGCCTCCTATACCTCCCCGTACTGCGGCGCGGCAGGGAAGTACGTCCTCTATCTCGGCAGGTGGGAGAACGGCGCGGGCTATGATCTGTACCGCCGGGACCCGAATTCCGACAATCCCGAAGTGCTCGGACGGAATGTCGTGAAGTTCCGCGCGTTCGGGGACAAATGCTTCTGGCTCTGCGGCGACGGGTCGGTCTGGCGGACGGACGTGATCGCGTACAGCCCCCGCAAGATCGCGTCGAAGGCGGCGGATTTCCGTCTGCAGGACGACGGGCGGATCGCGTATTTCACGGAGAACCCCTTCCGGGGCGCGAAGACGTCCGGTTTCGGGATCGACACCCTCGGAAACGGAAGCCTCTGGGTCTCGAACGGCTTTCACCGGGAAAAGATCTGGGAATCTTCCGGGTCCGTCCGCTGGCTGGGGGTGTGCGCCGTCGGAAACAGTACGGCGTTCGTCACGGCAATGTACGTCGAGATCCTCTGGCCGGACGACTATCAGTACCGGGAGACCCGGATCGTCAAAGAGACCCTCGACGGGGAGCCCCCGCAGATCCTGTACCGCCGGCTGTACAACATGAGCGACGAGGAGTTCCGGAGCCATCAGTCCACCGTCGCTGAAACATACGTGGAGAAGGGCGGCTACTGGCTCATCAAACCCCGTTTTCGCTATTATCCGATAAAGCCCTGATACTGATTTCATTCTAAACCATGTCAAAAGTTTTTGATCAACCTTTTTTCAAAAAGGCTTTCTAGGAGTTCCTCTTTTGGTTCTTTTCTCCTCGATAAAGGAGAAAAGAACAGCGATATCTCTGGATGACATCATTTAGAACGGAAATAGTATGAGCCCGTTCCCCTGAAAAACAGGACATGAATCCGTCCGGACCGCCGCGAAAAGCCGATCCGAACGTTTTTTTCATTCCCTCTTGACAAAGCGTTCCCTCTGTGCTATACTGTGGGAACCGAATCTGAAATTGAAATTCATTTTCAAAAGCGTGGGAATATGCAGTACAGAACGAAGCAGCGGGACGAGATCCTGCGGTTTTTCAGGGAACACGGGGAACAGTGCTTCTCCGTCAAGGAGGTCTACCGTCAGGTCGACGCCGGGGAGGCAACCGTTTTCCGGGCCATCACGGCTCTGACCGACGCGGGACTGCTCCGCAAATTCACGGCCGGCGGCGGACGGGGGGAGTGCGCCTATTATCAGTACGATTCCTGCGGCGCGCGGCCCGACCACATCCACCTCCGGTGCGAGGAATGCGGGGAGCTCATTCACATGGACTGCTCCTTCCTTGAGACCATCCTCGGCCATTTCATGAGCGAGCACGGATTTGCGGTGGACTGCGGCCGGACCGTCATCTACGGCACCTGCGCCTCCTGCCGGGAAAAGGCCGAGCGGGCAAAACGGGCGGATCCGGACTCCCGGGACGCGGACGGAGAGGGGGAGGAACGATGATGATGAAAACCCGATCCCTCCGCCTCTGCGCGTTCTTTCTGTCCATTCTTCTATTCTCCGGATGTCTTGCCGGATGCGGGTCCGGAAAGGCTGGGGGGGACAGGCCCTATGTCGTCGCCACCAATTTCGCGGTGTTCGATATCGCCCGGCAGGTCGCGGGGGATGCGGCCGATGTGGAAATGCTCCTGCCCCCGGAGACGGAATCCCACGGCTACGAGGCCACCCTCGCGGATGCGGCGAAGATCGCGCGGGCGGATCTCTTCGTGTACGTCGGCGGGGAGAGCGAGGACTGGGCCGCCGATCTGCTCGGATCCATGCGGGAGGAAGACCGTCCCCGCACCCTCGCGGCTCTGGAATGCTGTTCCGCATACGCCGAAGAGAAGGGCGAAAAGATCCTGGAGCAGCAGGATGAAGAGCACGGGAAGGAAGAGAAGCCGGACGAGCATGTCTGGACCTCCTTCGAAAACATCCGCGCCATCGCCCGGGGCGTCGCCGGGAGCCTGAACGAAATCGACCCGGAGGGGACGGCGGAAGTCGAAGCCTCCCTTGCGGCGTATCTCGAAAAGATCTCCGCCCTCGAAGCGGAATATGCGGCGTTTTTCGCGTCCACCGACAAGCGGTTCATCGCCGTGGCGGACCGGTTCCCCTTCCGCTATCTCGCCGAGGAGTGGGATCTCGACTACGTGGCGGCCTTCAGCGGGTGTTCTTCGAACGTGGAGGCCTCCCTCGCCACCGTGAACGCCCTCGTGGACGCGGTGAGATCCCATCATCTTCCGGCGGTGCTGATCATCGAATTCTCGGACGGGCGGTGCGCCTCGGCGGTCTCGCGGGAAACGGGATGCGCCGTGCTTACCCTCGAATCTGGGCACAACGTCACAAAAGGGGACTTCGATTCCGGCGTGACCCTGCTCGATCTGATGTCCCGCAACCTCGGAACGCTGAAAACCGCCTTGGGATGAATCCCGGAAGAAAGGCTAATCCATGAACATCATAGAAGCGAACAATCTGACCCTTGCCTACGAGGGCGTGACGGCGGCGGACCGGGTCTCCTTCGCGCTGGGAGCGGGGGAATACCTCTGCGTCGTCGGGGAAAACGGATCGGGGAAGAGCACGCTGCTCAAGGCCGTGACAGGGGAGCTGAAACCGGCGGGGGGAACGCTTTTCGTCGCGCCGGAGCTCAGAAAAAACGGCATCGGCTACCTGCCCCAGCAGTCGAAGATCCAGAGGGACTTCCCGGCGTCCGTCCGGGAGGTGGTGCTGTCCGGCTGCGTCGCGCGGGAGGGGGCGGGATTCTTCTGGAAAAAGGAATCAAAGCGCAAGGCCGCGGAGGCGATGGACCTGCTCGGCATCCGGGATCTCGCCGAAAAGACCTTCGGGGATCTCTCGGGAGGACAGCGGCAGAGAGCGCTCCTCGCCCGGGCCATGTGCGCCTCGGACACCCTGCTCCTGCTCGACGAACCCGTGACGGGACTGGATCCCGAAGCCGCCCACGGGATGTACGCTGCCATCCGCCGGATCAACAAGGAGCGGGGATGCGCGGTGATGATGGTGACCCACGACGTCGGATGCGCCCTCAGAGAGGCGGATCTCGTGCTGTCGATGTGCCGCGGGCATTCCTTCTTCGGCACCGTCGCGGCCTACGAACGGCATGAGCAGCTGGACGAGGCGGCGGAAGAGATCCTGCACCGCCGCACCCACGGATTCCGGCACAAGGGGACCGGGGAAAATCCGAATCCCCCGGCGGAAGGAGGGGAGACGACATGACGCTTTACGAAATTATGACCTCGGACTTTCTCGTCCGGGTGATCTTGAGGGGCCTGGCGGTGGGACTGCTGGTCTCCCTGTGTTCCGCCGTCCTCGGGGTGAGCCTCGTGCTGAAACGGTACTCGATGATCGGGGACGGGCTGTCCCACGTGGGGTTCTTCGGGCTCGCGCTGGCCTCCGCCGCCGGGGTGGGATCCCTCTATTCGATGGAGATCTCCATCCCCGTCGTGATCCTCTCCGCCGTGCTGATCCTGCGCCTGTCCCGGGGGAACGGACGGCTGAACGGGGACGCGGCCTGCGCGGTGGTCTCCACGGGGGCGGTGGCGGTCGGGACCCTGCTCTACAACGTCACGGGCGGCCGGTCAGGGGATATCTGCTCCTCGCTCTTTGGCTCCTCCTCCGTCTTCACCATCTCGGGGAAGGACATGATCCTCTCCCTCCTGCTCTCGGCGGCGGTGCTTTTGTGGTTCGTGCTCAGCTTTAAGACGATCTTCTCCGTCACATTTGATGAGACCTTCGCGCGGGCGGCGGGGGTGAAGACTAATCTCTACGGGCTGACCTTATCCGTCCTCACCGGCATGACGATCGTCGTCGGGATGAAGATGATGGGGTCGATCATGATCTCGGCCCTTTTGATCTTCCCGCCCCTCACCGCCATGCGGATCACCGGGAATTTCCGCCGGACCGTCATTCTCTCCGCCGTCATATCCGCCGCGTCCTTCACGGTGGGCTATCTCGTCACCTGCGCCGTCTCCCTCGGGGAAACCTTCGCCCCGATCCAGACCGGAGCCGCCGTCGTCACCGTCAATCTCCTCGTCTTCTGCGCCGTCTACGGGATCGCGTGGCTCCGCGGCAGGATCCGGCAGAAGCGGACGGGAATGTCGGCGGAAGCAGTCTGATACTAATCTCAAACTAAAAGGGAAAACGCGGCTTCCCCGAAGAAGCCTGGCAAGAACTTCTGAAATGGGAAAAGGACAGGCTAGACCAATAACGTA
>CACZNC010000022.1:40040-54311 GCA_902782445.1 uncultured Ruminococcus sp. | reverse complement strand
TTCACATTATTGATGTAGCCTGTCCCTATCCATTTCAGAAGTTCTTGCCAGGCTTCTTTCAAGAAGCCGCGTAACCCCTTAGAAGGGATTTAGTATAAGTAAACGCCCGGTTCCCCATAGCGAGGTTCCGGGCGGATTTTTACGCTCTTTTGTCGAATTCCGGGTTCCAGCCGTAGAAGTTTTTCGCGTCCAGGTTGTTCCGCACGATCCCCGCGGCTTCGGCGAAACGCTGAAAATGCACGATCTCCCGCTCTCTCAGATACCGGATCGGATCGCAGACGTCCGGGTCGTCGATCAGCCGGATCAGGTTGTCGTAGGTCACCCGCGCTTTCTGCTCCGCTCCCATGTCCTCGGTGAGATCCGCGATGGCGTCGCCTTTCACTTCGAGATATTTCATGTCGAAGGGCACGCCCGCCGCGGACACGGGGTAGACCCCTGCCGTGTGGTCCGCGAAATAGGCGTCGAAGCCGGATTTTTTCACATCCTCGATCGTCATGTTCCGCGTCAGCTGGGTCACGATGGCCCCGATCATTTCGAGATGCGCGAGTTCTTCCGTCCCGATATCCGTCAGCATCCCGACGACTTCGCGGTAGGGCATCGAATACCGCTGGTTCAGATAGCGCATCGACGCGCCGAGTTCTCCGTCCGGTCCGCCGAGCTGGGTGATGATGAGTTTCGCAAGGCCGGGATCGGGCTTTTTGATCCGCACAGGGTATTGCAGGGTCTTCTCATAGGTCCACATCGCCGCGCCTCACACTTCCCACGGAAACGGTTCCGTGACCCAATGCCAGCTTCCGGCCGCGTTTCCGCCGTAGACCGTGAGCTGACCGTATTTCGATTCGTACTGCTCGACCAGTTCCTCCCGCATCCGGCGGTGGCGCGCGTAATAGCGGAGAGCCTGCCGGCAGTATGGGTGGCTGTCGAGATAGAGCGCCGTCTCCTGCAGGACGAAATTGCAGGTCTGGATCTTCCGCAGAAGGATTTCCCGTTCGTTCATCGCTTACCTCCCGCTCTTTCTGCATCCGGGGCAGAAGGGGAAGTTCAGCTCCCGGAACAGCGTCCCGTTCGTGAGGGCTTCCTCCTCCTCGTAGAGCTCGCGCCATGCCTGATCCGGCCCGTAGACCATCGCGAGGGGATATCCTTCCAGCGGTCCGCCCCCGCAGCTCATGCCGCCCGCCGGGTTTTCCTCTTCTCCGCGCTCCGCCCCCCGTGGTTCGGGAGCCGGCGGATCCGCGATGGGAACGGCGTCCCCGTCAAAGTCCTCCGGTTCGAGCGCGAGAAAACGCCCGCCGTCGGGTTCCGCGCTGCCCCTGCCCATCCGGTTTCCCGGGTTCGCCGCGTATCCGTGTCCCATTGCGGGGAAGGGATCCCGCCGCGGAGCGAAGCTGTTTCTTCTGTCCATCATCTTCCGGTGTCCTCCGTTCGGTGTTGAAGGGACGTTCGGTCTCTTCGGAAACAGGATATGCGCCGCCGGGCCGGACTGTTCCTCCCCCGCTCTTGCAATCCGCCGGGATTTGTGCTATACTGTTCCCATCACGGCAAGGAGAAGAACATGCGGAAGAAGGTCGAGATCTACACCGACGGATCCTGCCTCCGAAACCCGGGGCCGGGCGGATGGGGCGCGATCCTCGTTTATAAAGGGCTGGAAAAGAAAATGTCCGGCGGAGAAGCGGACACGACGAACAACCGGATGGAACTGACCGCGGCCATCGAGGCGCTGAAGGCCCTCAAATCCCCCTGCGATGTGACCCTCACCACCGATTCCCGCTATCTCTGCGACGGGATGACGAAGGGCTGGGCGGTCTCATGGAAGCGGAAGGGATGGAAAAAAGCGGACAATACGCCCGCTTTGAACCCGGACCTGTGGGACGAGCTTTTGGGGCTCTGTTCCGAGCACCGGGTGGAATTCGTCTGGGTCCGTGGCCACGCGGGGCATCCCTACAACGAGCGGTGCGACGCGATGGCGCAGGAACAGGCGAAAAAGCACGATAAGGAGCAGTCAGACAGTAGTTGTTAGCGGTTAGTAGAACGGATCAGCCCGGCTTTTTGTCGCGCAGTCTCACGGGGGAGGCGTCTTCGGCGATCCGCACTTCGCAGGCGGGATACCGTTCCCCGAGGGATTCGAGCCAGGCGGGATCGGCGTGGGCTTCGGCGTCCGTGCACAGCACAAGGATCTTCGGTTCTCTTCGGAAGGAGAGTTCGAAGGTCTTTTTGTATACCGGGCTGTGGGCGCCGAGAAAAAGGATGTCCGAATCCTCCGCCGCCTCCGTGAGTCCGGTCCCCTCGTTGAAGGAGGAGGACGCGAAGAACACGCGGGCCGAGGGCAGGGAAACGCTTGCCGCCGCGATCGGATGGGAAGACCGGCTGAGATCCGTCCGGGCATGGACCGTGAGGGGGATCCCGCAGAATTCGGTTTCGCCCTCCGGCGGGAGCATGACGGTTTCGACGCCGTGCTGTCCCGCAAGATCGGCGAGGGCGCGGCAGATCCGTTCCTCGTCCTCGTTTCCGGGATCCGGGAGCCAGAGGGCCCGCACCGTCTCCCGCTCGAACAGTCGGCCGAGGAGCTGGGTGTGGCGGTTGTGATAGTGGGTGAGCGCGACGGCGTCGATCTCGCAGGCGTGGAGGACGTCCATTTCCCCGGTGAGGCGGGAGAGGAAAGCGGAGGATCCGTCCGACATGTCGCAGAGCAGGATCCGGTTGTCCGCGCGGAGCACGAAGCCCTCGTTCTTCCCTGCGTTCAGGCGGATAAAATCGACCTCGTTCCGGGAGAGGACCCGCGCGATCCCCACCGCCCCGAGAAAGACGAGGATCAGGGAGACCGAGGCGGCAGCGGCCCGCTTTTTGCCCTTCGGGGAGAAGAACGGCACCGCGGCGAGCATGACGGCAGCCGGAAGAAGGAAGAGGGGCGCAAAGGAATAGTTCACCGGAAGCAGGATCCCGGAGAATCCCGCGGCCCATCCCGCCAGCCCCGACGCCGCCCGGTAGAGCAGGACGAGAAAAGCCCCGAGAAGGGAGGAGACGACGGGGACGCGGCAGAGCAGGAGAAAGATCCATCCCGGGCCGAGGAACAGCGGGATCAGGGGCTGAAAGACCAGATTCGCAGGGATCGAGAGAAGGGGCAGTTCCCCGAAATAAAGCCAGATCAGGGGCAGGGTGGCGAGGGTGACGGCCGCGGTGAGCAGAACGGTCTCGGCGGCGGAGAATCCGATCCTGACGGGCAGGGAGGCGGATTTCCCACCGCGCAGTCCCGTTCTGTTCCGGATCGCCCGGAAGATGCGTCCCCGTCCCCGGAGCCAGAGCAGGCAGGCAAAGGTCGCCGCGAAGGAAAGCTGGAGCCCGACGTTCACCGCGCCGAAGGGGTTGAAGAGGAGCAGGAGGGATCCGGAGAGGGCGAAGGAATGAAAGGAATTCGGCTTCTTCGAGACGAGGAGGGAGATTTGCATCAAAAGGTGCATGATCCCCGCCCGCATCACCGAGGGAGAGCCTCCCGTCAGGCCCATCAGCGCGAGCACGACGGCGATCCCGGTCCATGCCCTCAGATTCTTTCGCAGGCGGAGCCGCCGGAAGAGCCGTTCCAGCATCGAGACGAGAGCGGAAAAATGCGCGCCGCTCACCACCAGAAGATGCGAGAGCCCGAGACGGCGGAAATCCCGGGAGAGCGCAGCCGGAAGACGGTCCCGATCCCCGATCAGCACGGCGGAGGCGAATCCCCCGGCCTCTTTTCCGAGCATGGAGAGCAGGCGGGAGGACAGACGGGCCCTCAGACTGCGCACGAGGGAGGAGGGCGTGGGGAATCTCCGCTGTCCGACGACTTCCGGGGATCCCTCCGCCGCGAGAAAGATCCTCTCCGTCACATGGGCCTGCCGCGCGTCGTAGGAGCCGGAGGAGAGGGAGGCGAGGGAATCGTACCGTACTTCTCCCCTGAGGATCGTGCCGTCCGTATATCCCGACGCAGGCGTTTCCAGCAGGATCCCGGTCCCCCTCGGCAGAGAGTCCGATTTCTCGACGACCGCGCGGTACCGGGACAGATAGACCGAAGAATATTCGCATTCCGTGACGCGGAGTTCGGCTTCCTCGGTCCTGCCCGCCCGGCTTTCGATCCACGGCAGATACAGGTCCCATGCGGCGGCGGAGATCAGAGAGGCGGCCGCGATCCCGGCGCAGAGGAAGAGGACGGCCTGTTTCGTCCCCGGATCCTTGATTCGTCCGCGCCGGAGAAACAGCGTCACCGTCAGAACAAGAGCGGAGAGGGTCGCCGCGGCCATGCGGAGGGGAAAGGAGGAATAGGCGAGGAGGCAGGAGGAGAGAAAGAACGCGAAAAACATCGCGGTCACGGGAAACCGCCGCAAGAGATCCATGTCCGCCCCTCCGTTTCGTCCTTTTCCGCCATTATAGCGCAGAAAGCCGGATTTGTACAGGGGGGAGCGGCAAATCCCGGCGGGAAAATCAGAGGAGTTCTTCGAGCACGTCGGCCAGCGCGCAGGGCGTGACGGTCCCCGCGGACAGGAGGGAGAAGAGCCGGTCGGCTTCCTCCTTCGAGCGCGTCAGATCCGGGGCGGACGCCGCCATGCATTCCCGGCCGTCGGTGATCGCCACGGTGACGGAATAGGATCTCTCCCCGCTTTTCATTGGGGTTTCGTACAGCCCGTAGAGGAGACGGTATCCGGGGATCTCCGCGCTTCTCACCCGGATCGGCGTCGGATTCAATTCGCTCTGTTTCATTCGGATCGACCTCGTTTTTCGAAAGTATGAAAAGGATACCACCGTTTCCGGCGCGAATATGACTTTTCATTTCTCCGCCTCCATGAAACCGGTTCCGAAGAGCGGAAAACGGCAGGGATGGTGGCGGACCCCCTCCTTCAGCCCCATATCTTGTGTACGGGCGGTGAAAAAAATATGAAATCTTTTTTGAAGGGCTGCCGGAACGCGGAAATTGATGAAAGATCCGGGGAGAAATGAAAAAATCCCCCGCATCGGCGCTTTGACACTTTATCCGGCGGAAAATTTCAGAAAAAACTTGTTTTCAGGCGCAGGATATGATATGATGAAAAAAACGGCCGCGCGGCAAAAATGCCGGATCGGGCGGCTGAACCGGGAGGAAATACCATGCTCTTACAGAACGGAGACCGTATCGTCTTCACAGGCGATTCGACCACGGACGCCGGGCGGGCCAGACCCGTCGGAGAAGGACTGCACGCGGGCGTCGGCGACGGGTACGTCCGTCAGATCGAAAACTTCTTGAACGTCCTCTATCCGGACTGGTCCCTCTGGATCTCAAACACAGGTTCCAGCGGCGACACCAGCCGGGGACTCAAAGCCCGCTGGCAGAACGACGTCATGAACCTCAACCCCGACTGGGTGAGCGTGATGATCGGGATCAACGATATCTGGCGTCAGTTCGATTCCCCCGGCGTGCGGAGCAGTCACGTCTATCCGGCGGAATACCGGGAGAACCTCTGCGAAATGATGGAGAGGACCCTGCCGGCCGTCAAGGGCGTGATCCTCATGTCCCCCTTCTATATGGAGCCCTGCCGCGAGGATTTCATGCGCGCCATGACGGATCAGTACGTGAAGATCTGCGAGGAGGTCGCGAAGAAATACAACTGCCATTACGTCAACATCCAGGCGGCCTTCGACGAATACCTGCAGTACCGCCACTCCTCCTATATCTCCTGGGACCGCGTCCATCCCGGACACATCGGATCCCTCATCATCGCGCGGGAATTTCTGAAAGCCATCGGCATCGACCGGGCTTTCCTGTGATTCCTGGACATAACTTCCGGAAAGCGAGGTCAACATGATCAAACTCAGCTGCTGCATCCCCGGCGGATCCCTCATGCCGGAGGGCGTCGCGGGCGTCCCCGATTCTCCTGCGCGTCAGATCGTCGATAAATGCCGTTATCTGCTCTCCCTCGGGTACGACTGCACCGAATGCGCGGGGGGAATGCTCGCGGATCTCACGGATGAGGAGGCCGCGTGGCTCGTCGCGGAGAACGACAGGGAATCCCTCCGCCTCGCCGCCGTCAACAGCCTCTTCCCCGGAAACTGGAAGCTGGCGGACCCCGGCGCGCCCCGGGAAGAATATCTCGCCCGTCCCCGCCGTCTGTTCGCGCTCATGGAAAAGCTCCATATCCCCTACGCGGTGTTCGGGAGCGGGGGAGCCCGTTCCGTCCTTCCCGATCTTGAGGGGAGCCGGGAAGCGCTCGACCGGTTCGTCTCCGATCTTGGGGACATTGCGGCGGAACACGGCCTGACCCTCGTGATCGAGCCGCTCCGCAAAAGAGAGACCAATGTCTTCGTCACGGTGCCGGAATCCGGGGATGCGGTCCGCCGGCTGAACCATCCCTCCGTGCGCCTGCTCTACGACGCCTTCCACATGGCCGAGGAGGGGACGGATCTCTCCTGCGTGCCGGAATACGCCGACCTCTGCCTCCACTGCCACGTCGCGGAAGCCCCCGCCCGTTCCCGCCCCGGTTCCGAAGACAGCGCTGATCCCGCCTATCTCCGCCGGTTTGCCCGACTCCTCGTCGAATCCGGTTACGAAGGGGCGGTCAGCGCGGAGTGCGGCTTCAAAGATTTCAAAAAAGACGCCGCGGACGCCCTTGCGTATATGCGGGAGATCTTCGCCGAGGCGGAGGAAGTCTCCGTCACGCCCGTCCGGGATTACAGGGAGGAGCCCGTATATCTCGTCCCGGAGCGCGGCGCGGTGTCCCCTCGGGTGAGATCCGCGAAAACGGCGGACGGCAGAGTCTTCCCGGTCTCCCAGTACCGGGACGGAGTTCTCGCGGTTCTGACTGCCGGGCGCGGGGAGAAGCTGACCCTCACCCTCTCTGCGGAGCCCGTCGGAAACGAACCCGCCGCAGTCTGCGATCCCGCCGGGCATAATGTTTCCGTGACCGTCGGAGGAAAGCCGTTCGGGGAATACTCCTTCGATCCCGCCGTGCCGAAGCCCTTCTTCGGACCCGTCACGGACGAAGCGGGACATCCCTTCACCCGCCTCGATCCCACGGTGAAGGAGCACCCGCATCAGAGATCCGTCTTCGTGGCCGTCGGGGATGTGAACGGGATCGACTGCTGGAACGAGGTCCCGGGACACGGGTACGTCCGCACCGAAGCTGTGGAGAAGACCGTCTCCGCCTCGGCTTACGCGGAATTCTGCGTCCGCAATCTCTGGACCGATCACGGCGGGAAGCCCCTCTTGAAAGAGCGGACCCGCTATACCGTCTACAACCAGCACGAGGACTGCCGCGCCCTCGATCTCGAGATCACCTTCACGGCGGAGTTCGGCGAGGTCGTCTTCGGTAACACGAAGGAGGCGGGGCCTCTCGGAATCCGGGTGCGGGACGGACTGCGCGCGGACATCGGATGCGGCCGGATCCTCAATTCCTGGGGCGGGGAAGGCGAGGAGGAGTGCTGGAGCCGTTCCGCCGAATGGTGCGACTACGCCGGCGTAGTCCCGGAGGTCGGCTTCATGGGCATCACCGTGTTCGACTCCGAGCGGAACGAACGCTTCCCGACGGCATGGCATGTGCGCAATTACGGCCTTTTCGCCGCGAACAACCTCTATTTCAAGGGCGGACTGACGATCCCGGCGGGCGAAAGCCTGACCTACCGGTTCCGGATCCTCTTCCGCCGCCGTCCCATGAGCGCGGGCGAGATCGCCGACCGGTTCGCCGTCTACACCCTCCGCCCCATTGATGTTCGGAAATGAAAAAGAAGATCGTTCTCGCCTCCGCTCTCTGGATCCTTGTCGCTGCGGTATGGATCGTCGGTCTGAGCTGGCCGCGGTGGATCGGGACGGGGCCGGATATCGTCCGGGATCTCCCGGCGACGTCGGATCCCGGGGCGGTGTATGTCCTGACCCCATCGGAAACCACGGACGCAGGAGACCGGTCCCTGCCCCCACAGGAGGAAGTGGCAGAAACGGATACGCCCTCCCCGGATCTTCCTGAGTCCCCCTCGGAGCCGCCCTCCGAACCGAGCGCGGAACCGTCCCCCGATCTCCCCGCGCAGACGGCGGAGGAACCTGCTTTATCCGCAGCCCTGACGGAAGAGCACTTTCCCGTCGTCCTCAACACCAACTCGAAGAAGATCCATCTGCCGGACTGCTCCTCCGTCGCGGAGATGAAGGAGAAGAACCGCAAAGATTCCGACGATCCCGCCTCAGCCCTCGCCGACGGCTATGTCTGGTGCAAAAGCTGCGAAAAACGCCTCGGTCAGACCGAACCGTGAAAAAATCCGCCGCGTCCTTCCAATTCGGAGGAAACGCGGCGGTTTCATATTTGTCCGGAGCGCGGCGGGACAGTTCAGTTCACTTCCGTCGCGATGACTTCGGCTCTGCCCGAGATCTTGACCTCCCCGGATCCGGCGGGGATGAACCAGCTCTCGCCCTTGTGGATCGGCTCCACGAAGTTTCCGCACTCGATCTGCGCGTCTTCGGCTTCCAGAACGAGGAAGGAAGCGAAGCTGCAGTCGGTGGAGGTATAGAGGGCGGTTCTGCCGGGGGCGGTGACGTAGCGCACGACCGTGAAGTAGTCGCAGGAAGCCAGCACTTCGCCGTTGGCCCCGATCTTGACGGGGACGGAGAAGCGGATGGCGTCGATCTCTTCCCGGGTGCGGAGCTTCACCACGTCGAGGGCCTTTTCCGTGTGGAGTTCCCGGGGCTTTCCGTCGGCTCCCGGGCGGTTGTAGTCGTAGACGCGGTAGGTGATGTTGGAGTTCTGCTGGATCTCGGCGATGAGGATCCCGGCACCGATAGCGTGGACCTGACCGGAGGGGATGAAGTAGACTTCGCCCGCATGGACGTTCACGAAATTGAGGCAGTCTTCGGTGCGGCCTTCGGCGACGGCTTTCCGGAAATCGTCCGTGGTGACGCCCGGCTTCAGTCCGTAAACCAGCTGGGCTCCCTCTTCCGCCGCGAGGATGACCCACATTTCCGTCTTCCCGAGTTCCCCTTCGCGGCTGAGTCCGTATTCGTCGTCCGGATGCACCTGAATGGAGAGCCGGTCCGCCGCGTCGATGAACTTGATGAGCAGCGGGAAGCGGTCGTATTTCGCGCCGTTCTGCCCGAGGATGGAGCGGCGGCCGGATGCGATGTACTCGCCGAGCGTCATGCCGGCATATTCTCCCCCGGCGATCACGCACATTTCCTTTTCGCGGACCGTCAGTTCCCAGGATTCCGCGATCTTTTCAAAGGGCGCGGTCTTGCCGTACTCCCTGCGGAGCCTGTCGCCGCCCCAGATGATCTCCTTCGGGACCGGGCGGAGAAGAAGCGGATATTTGTTTACCATGTTCATTACCTCCGATCAGGTGTTTTCCCGCGTGCCGAACACGATCCGGTCGAGCCAGAGCTCCCTGAGCCCCATCGTGAGACCCCGGTGGGCGTTGTAGAACTTGCACCACGCGCGCCGCAGCTCGGGCATCTCCTCCGGCTTGACGCGGAACTTCATCCGGAGCAGGTCTTCCGTCATGGGGATGAGGTTGTCGCAGCCGTAGGGCAGGTCGAAATCGAGGATCATCGCGTGCGGGGAAAGGATCTTTGTGACGTTGTACAGGGCGATGGCCAGCACTTCCGCGCATTCGTCCTCGCTCCGGCAGAGGCTGATCTTGTCCTCCAGCGTCAGATCGGGGAGCTGCATGGTCGCGCCGAAATCGCAGGCATGGCCGTTCTTGCCGAGGATCAGAGAGCCGCCCACCAGATAGACGCCGCAGACATAGCGGGTGCCGACGTACCAGTAGACGATGTTCTTCTGGGCGTAGTTCTCCACGTGCATGATGTTGGAGCGGGCGGCAGCGTTGATGTGGGAGTCGATGAGCAGGGGCTCGTCCCTGAAATACCGGCGCACCGCTTCCTTCAGCTTCACGGAGCAGAGTTCGGGGACGCGGCTGGACAGAACGATATCGTCGTTCGCGTGATAGGGGCCCGGGACCGCGACGCCCACGCCGAAGCACTGATCCATGCTGTACTTGCGGTTGACGTAGTGGGCGGCCTCGGCCAGAAACGCGTTCAGGTTTTCGGAAAACGTGCAGTTCGAGCGGTAGGCGAAGGCGTAGCGTTCGAGCAGATTGAGCTGCAGATTGAGAATGGCGCATCGGAATTCATAGGAGGTGATGTTGAGGATCACCGCGAATTTCTCCTGGCTGACACTGAGGAGCCCCGCCCGTCTGCCCGCCTGGGGACGCACTTCCTTCACCTGGGAGATGATCCCGAGGTCGAGGAGCGCGTCGGCGATCTTTCCGACGGTCACGAGGCTGAGGTCCGTCTTCGCTGAGATCTCCGCGCGGCTGATCCGTTCGGAATCCGCGATGGAGGTGAAGATGGACTTGATGCTTTCGTATTTGATGCTTTTCAGAATAACGCTGTTGTTCATGGGGAAAAACCTTTCCTCTCTCGTTTCATCCCGCTGCGGGGACGGGGGACCGTTATCCTGGGTCCATTATATTCCATTATTATCGGAAAGTCAAGGTGATAAATAAATATTGCTTAAAAAATAACATTTTGCTCACAAAAATGACCGGCCGGAGCGGGGAGGGAAGCCGAAATCCGGCGCGGTCCTTGACAATCCGGGCGGCGGGCGGTATAATTGAACAAAGGATCCCGGACGAGGAGGTTTTTCGGATGGACGAGGAGAAAACGACGGAGCAGAAGAGCGCGAGACTGCCGGACGCGGAGCTCGAAGTGATGCTCGCCGTGTGGAGGTGCGATCCCCCCGTGACGACCGCGCGGCTCGCCCGGCTGATCGGACCGGAGAGGAACTGGAAGACGCCGACGCTGATCTCCTTCCTCGAACGGCTGAAAAACCGGGGCTTTCTCAGCGCGGAAAAGAGCGGGCGGGAATACGTCTACACGCCCCTCGTCGACCGGAACGAATACGTCGCGGAACTGAGCCGGAGCTTTTTCGAGCGGGTGCACGGGGGCTCCGTCGCGTCCCTCATGGAAGCGGTGTTCTCCGGCCGGGAATTCGGCGCCCGGGAGGCGGAAGAACTGCTCGGATGGCTGGAAACGCGGGCGCGGGGCGGACATGGACAGAGCGAGATTCTTTGACATCGTCCGCGCCTCCCCCCTCGGCGTCCGCGAACGGCCGGGCATCGGGACCTATAAGGAGAAGCAGCTTCACGTCATTTTGAAGAAATACTTGGAGGACGATCCCGCGTATCACGAGGTCGAAACGAACGGATTCATCGCCGATATCCGCCGCGGGGATCTGATCACCGAGGTCGAGACCTCCGGCTTTTCCGGCCTGAAACCGAAGCTCTCCGCCTATCTCCCGGAGTACAGCGTGAGGCTGGTGCATCCGCTGGCGGGGAAGAAATACGTCTCCTGGATCGATCCCGAAACCCGCGAGATCTCTTCCCGGAATCGCTCGCCGAAGAAGGAAGGCGCGTATGACCTGCTCTTCGAGATGGTGCGGATCCTCCCCTTCGTCGCCGAAAAGCGGCTGACCGTTCTGGGGCCCGTCTTCGAGATGGACGAATACCGGATGAAGGACGGCTGGGGAAGGGACGGCAAGCGCGGGTCCCACCGGTACGAGCGGATCCCGGTGGATTTTCTGGATGTGATCGAGCTCTCGACCGACGACGACTACCGGAGATACATCCCGGACAGCCTGCCCGAGGTCTTCGGCGTGAAGGACTTCGCTTTGGGGGCAAAGATCCATGTTGACCTCGCCCGTCCCGTGATCCGCGTGATGGAAGCGCGGGGGGTGATCCGCTCCCTCGGGAAGGAAGGGCGTTCGCTCCGCTTTTCCCGATCCTGAGAATTCTGAATATTCCGTGAGAAAGGAAAAGCTTTTCTTAAAACTTACGAAAACAGCTTGAAATTACGTCCGGGATCGGGTATAATACTCAGGAATGGCAGTCTGCCAGAATTCACAGAGGAAGGGCAAAACTATGGAATACGGAATTCAGATGTACAGCCTCCGGGACATCACCGGACAGGATCTCGACGGCGCGCTGAAAGCGGTCGCGGAGATGGGGTATCAGAACGTGGAGTTCGCGGGCTTCTTCGGTCACAGCGCGGAAGACGTGAAAGCCATGCTCGACAAATACGGCCTCAAGTGCAGCGGCACCCACAGCGGCATCGGCGATCTGCTGAACGATTTCGAGGGTACCGTGAAGTATCACAAGACCATCGGAAACCACAACTACATCATTCCCGGTCACGACCTCTCGACGAAGGAAAAGCTCGACACCTTCATCGCGCAGGCGAACGAGCTGGCTCCGAAGCTCCGCGCCGAGGGCATCGAGCTCGGCTACCACAACCACTCCCACGAATTCTATGACATGCCCGAAGGGTATCAGATCCACAAGGAACTGGAAGAGCGCGCGGACGTGTTCTTCGAACTCGACACCTACTGGGCTTACGTTGCGAAGAAGGATCCCGTCGCCGAGATGGAACGGCTGAAATCCCGCCTCCGCGTCATCCACCTCAAGGACGGCGATATCAACGGGCACGGCGTGTCCCTCGGATCCGGCACAGCTCCCGTGGCGGCTGTCCGTGAAAAGGCCATCGAGCTCGGCGTCGGCATCGTCGTCGAAAGCGAAGGCTGCGATCCCACCGGCTGCGAAGAAGTGCAGCGCTGCATCGACTACCTCCATTCCCTCGACTGAGCGTTCCCGCGCGGGGGAGGGCGTCCTCAACTAATTCTGCGGAAGGAGAGCTTCGGAAGCATTGGCGAACAATTCCAACAACAATTTTGAGATTCCGATCCCGCTGATCGTCGTCGCGTATATCATCAACTGGCCCATCGGCGTGGTGCTGACCATTCTGAGGCTGATTTCGAAGTCCTCCTCTTCCGGCGCGAAGAAACAGGAGTCCGCCGCCGAAATGCGCTCCCGCTTCGAGGCTCAGAGACAGGCCGAACTGAACCGGCAGAAGAACGACGCGATGCAGGCGGAACTGGACCGTCAGCGTCAGCGCGCGAACGCCCGGAATCAGGCCTACCGGGATGCCGTCGCGAAGGATCCCGTCACCAATCCCTATTACCGGGAGCAGGTCGACAAGAACTCCGCGAAGGAGGCGAAGAACTCCGGCGGATACGCGGGCCTCGTCACCGGCGGCGTCATCGCAGCCATCATCGCGGGCTTTATCATGCTCTTCGCGGGACTGGCTGTGGATTCCGGACTCTCGTTCCTCGCCGCCCTCACGCCGTTTGTACTGATCTCCGCGTCCTTCTTCATCGGCGCGAAGCTCTATAAGGACCATCAGGTGGAGCTCGGGCGGATGCGCAAGATGATCGGCTCGAAGGAGAGCTACAATCTTTCGAAGCTGGCCTCGGCCTCCGGCAAGAGCCTGAAAAAGGTCCGCAAGCAGCTCCAGAAGATGATCGACAAGGGCGAATTCGGCGAGAGCGCCTACATCGACCTCGGATCCAACAATTTCATGCGCCATCCCGACGCCGAGCCGGACAATCCCGAGGGCTTCGACTACCGGACCGTCTACGGCGACCTCTTCGCGAAGAAGAAGGCCAAGGAGGGACAGAAGGAGGAGGAAGCCCCCGAGGTCCCGGAGGACGACAGCGACGAGGCGCGCTTCGCGAAGATCATCACGGAGATCCGCCGCCTCAACGACGAGATCGTGGACGAAAAGGTCTCTGAGCGCATCGACCGGATCGAAGGGCACACCCGCCATATCTTCAACTATGTCACCGAGCACCCGGAGATGATGCCGCAGATCCGCACCTTCATGAACTACTACCTGCCGACGACCCTCAAACTGCTGGAATCCTACAGCAGGATCGAAAAGGTCGGCGTCGCGGGCGAGAACATGAAGAAGTCGAAGGAGAACATCGAAAGCATCCTCGACCTCCTCGTCGTCGGCTTCGAACAGCAGGTCGACCAGCTCTTCCGCAACGAGTCCATCGACATCACGGCGGACATCAGCGTCCTCGAAACCATGATGGCGAAGGACGGCCTGAACGGAAAGAACGACTTCGACCTCTCCTCCTACATCGGGGAAGATGCCGCCGAAGCCGAAGAAGCAGGCACGCCCATGCCTTCCGAAGCTCCCGCCGAAGAGGAGACCTTCACCGACGGCTGGACCGACGAGATCGGAGACGGTCTCACGGGCGGCGCGATCGGGAAAGAGAAGAAGTGACCCCCGGAGCGTTCCGAAATCAAAAAACGACTGCCGTTTTCCCAAAGAAGGGGAGACGGCAGTTTTTCGCGTCTATTTCATACTATATTCCTTCTATAAAGCTGTCTTCATGGGTTTTGATCGCTCTCCGTAGAATGCGAACGGCCTTGCCGTGAGCTCGCGAAGGATAACCCTGA
>CACZNC010000022.1:0-40008 GCA_902782445.1 uncultured Ruminococcus sp. | reverse complement strand
TTCACATTATTGATGTAGCCTGTCCCTATCCATTTCAGAAGTTCTTGCCAGGCTTCTTTCAAGAAGCCGCGTAACCCCTTAGAAGGGATTTAGTATCAGTCCGAGGAGCCGTTCGGCGTTTATGTGGAAGATCTTTTCCTTCAAATCCCCGGAGAGCGGGAGGGCGTCCACATATCGGAAGGTCTCGGCGGAGGAGCACCAGGGACAGTCGCTGCCGAAGAGGATCTTTTCGGGATCGTGCTTTCCGAGGATCCGGGCGGCTTGTCCCGGGGAGAGTCTCGTCAGCCCTCCGAGGGAGGTGTCGATATAGAGGTTTTTGCCGCAGATCTTCTCCTCGACCTCGTCCCACATCATGTTTCCCCCGTAGTGGGCGGCGATGAGGACGGTTTTCGGGGAGCGTTCCAGACGGCGCAGGAGGCGGTCGGGGGAGGCGAACACCCTGTTTGTCGAATACACGTCGAATCCCGCGTGGGTGAGGACGAAAAGCCCGAGGGAGGCGCAGACCTCGAAGATCACGTCATAACAGGGGTCGTCGACGGTGCGGCGCATATAATCGGGGTGGAGCTTGATGCCCGGGATCCCCGCCTCCGCCAGCCCCCGGAGGACCGGCTCGGGATCGGGCAGATCGGGGTGGACGCTCCCGAGGGGGGTGAAGCGGTCTCCGCGGTCCCTCAGCGTTTCGGCGGCAAATGCGTTGACGTTCGCCGTCTGCTTCGGATTGGTGGCGATGTTGCAGATCACCGCCCGGTCCACGCCCCAGCGGTCCATCGCGGCGAGGGTGCCGGAGAGGGTCCCGTCGGTCAGAGGCGGGGAAGCGATGTTTTTGGCGAGGACGGCCAGCGCGCGTTCGGCCAGCCTGTCCGGGAAAGCGTGCACGTGAAAATCGATCAGCATGGAATCCCCCGCTTCATGCCGGAGAGAAGAACTCCGGCGGAATCTTCTGAGAGTATAATCTCCGAACATGAGAAGGGATGGGGAAAAATGTGAATTTAGTTTGAATATTTCCCGGAAAGGTTGATTATTCGGCCCGATTGCGGTATCATTAGTACAATGGGGCAGAATGGGGCTTTGCTATTCCGCCCTTTCAGAACCTGTTTTTCTGACGAATTCATAAACCTCTGGAGGAACTATGGAGAAGATACTGAACGGCACCGCCTCCGTCCTTCCGAAGACCGCGGCCGAGTTCCGGGATCTCATCACCCGGGACGAAAAACCGGGCGACGGCAAAAAACTGAACGCCCGCGAACGCCTGACCGCTCTCTTCGACGACGGCACGTTCACGGAGATCGGGGCGTTTACGGTGCGCCGCCGCGACTCGGAGGAGGCTCCCGCTTCGGATCCCGAGGGCGTCCTCACCGGATACGGTTCCGTCGACGGATGTCTGGTATACGCCTTCGCGCAGGATCTGCAGCGGACAAAAGGCGCGGTCAGCGACGCCACGGCCGACAAGATCGAGCGGCTCTACCGTCTGGCCGTCGGAAACGGATGCCCCGTCGTGGGATGCTTCGACAGCGCGGGAGCGGATCTCGTCTCCGGCGTCCGTGCGCTCGCGGCTTACGGGCGGATCATGAAAGCGGTCGGCGCGGCCTCGGGCATCGTCCCGCAGATCGCCGTGGTGAACGGGATCGCCCAGGGAGCCTCCGCCGTGATCGCCGCGATGTTCGATTTCGTGATCGTCACGGAGGATTCCACTCTGAGCGTCAACCCCGCGTTCGTCGTGGGCGGCGGGAAAGCGGCCGACTCCGTGGAAGCGGGCGTGGCCTCCTTCCGCGAAAAGACCGACGCGGACGCTCTGAAACGGGCCCGGGATCTGCTCGGACTCCTCCCGTCCAACAACGAGGAGGGGACCGTCGAGCGCGAGGCCGGGGACGATCCCGACCGTCAGACCGATCTCTCCGCCTATAAGGCTTCCCACGCCGCGGCGGATCTTCTCAGGGAAATCGGCGACGCGGGCTCCTTCCTCTCCGTGGGGGCCGATACCGCTCCCTCCGTTCTGACCGGTTTTCTCACCCTCGACGGCACGGTCTGCGGCGTCGTCGCCACGGATCGCTCCGTGAACGGCGGGAAGCTCACCTCCCTCGCCGCGAGAAAAGCCGCGAAGTTTTTGAGCTTCTGCGACTGCTTCTCCATCCCGGTGCTGACCGCGGTGGATTCCGAGGGATTCTCGATCTCCGGCGAGGAGGAAAAGAACCCCTACTGCTCCGAGATCGCAAAACTGGCAGGCGCTTACGCCTCCGCGAAGATCCCGCTCGTCACCCTCGTCTCCGGCGCGGCATACGGTTCCGTTTTCTCCGTGCTCGGATCGAAGTCCATCGGCGCGGATCTGGTGCTCGCGCTGGATTCGGCGAAGATCGGCTGCATGAGCCCCGCTTCCGCCGTCGCGCTTCTGGAAAACGACAAGGTTTCCGGCAAGGTGTCCCGCGAATCCCTCGAAGCGGAATGGGAGACCGAAAAGCTGAACGTGCTCCACGCGGCGCGGGCGGGCGAGATCGACGATATCGTCGAGGAGGCGGAACTCAGACAGAGACTGATCTCCGCCGTCCTGATGCTCTCCGGCAAGGCGTCCGCCGCTCCGAAACGCCGTCACGCCAATATGCCTCTCTGATCGGAGGTCCCAATGTACAATCTGCCTGTTTTTCTGGCGGCTGAGTTCGCCTATGATACATGGGGCGAGAAATTCGCTCTCTGCGGCCGGATGCTCCTGACGGGCATGGGGACGGTGTTCCTCGTCCTCGCCTTCCTCTGGGGCGTCATCGCGATTTTCGGCGCGGTCGCCAAACTCGCCGAGAAGAGGGAACGGGAGCGGATCATGGAAGAGGTCCGCAATTCCCCGGCTCCCAACGACGCGAAGAAACCGGTCCCCGTCCCCGAGACCCCGCCCGTCGAGGAGGAGGAAGAGGATTCCGGCGCGCTGATCGCCGTCATCACGGCGGCCATCGAAGCATACCGTTCCGCCGAAGGACTGCCCGCGGGCTCCTACCGCGTGGTGTCCTTCCGCAAAAAGAACACCAAAAAGAGCTGGAACGGTCACGCTGAGGACTGATTCCCGACAACACCGAATTTATTGTGGAGGAAACCATGAAAAAATACAACGTAACCGTCAACGGCGTCCTGTATGAAGTCCTCGTCGAAGAGGCCGATTCCGCATCCGAATCCGCCGCGGCTCCCGCTGCCGTTCCCGCTCCCGCCGCAAAAGCCCCCGCCCCGAAGGCTCCGGCTCCGAAGGCTCCCGCTGCGTCCGGCGCGCAGGGCGGCATCAAGGTCACGGCTCCCATGCCCGGCACGATCCTCAAGATGAACGTCAAGGTCGGCGACGTCGTCAAGGCGAACGACCTCGTCTGCGTGCTCGAAGCGATGAAGATGGAGAACGAAATCTTTGCGAAGGAAGGCGGCACGGTCAAGTCCGTCGACGCTCCCCAGGGCGCGAGCGTCAATTCCGGCGACGTCATCATCACGATGGGCTGATTTTACTCCGGCAAATTCTGATTTAGGAGTGAAACGAAGTGAGTTTCTTTATCAATTTATACGAGTCAACGGGATTCCCGCTGCTCTTCGCGGACACCGGCCACCTCATCAAGACCCTCGCCATGTACGTCATCATCGGCGGCCTCTTCTATCTGGCCATTGTCAAGAAGTTCGAACCTCTGCTCCTTCTCCCGATCGCCTTCGGGATGCTTCTCGCGAATCTGCCCGGCGCGGATCTCTTCCACATGGACCTCTTTATCCATGAGGACGGCTCCCCCATCAACATGCAGCAGATCGCGGAGCAGGGCAATCTGATCGACTTCCTCTACCTCGGCGTCAAGCTGGGTATCTATCCTTCGCTCATCTTCCTCGGCGTCGGCGCGATGACGGACTTCTCCGCGCTGATCGCCAACCCGAAATCCCTTCTCATGGGAGCCGGCGCCCAGTTCGGCGTGTTCGTGGCGTTCTCCGGCGCGATCCTGCTCGGCTTCACTCCCTGGGAAGCGGGCTCCATCGGCATCATCGGCGGCGCGGACGGCCCCACAGCCATCTACGTCACGAAGACCCTCGCCCCCCATCTTCTCGGCGCCATCGCCATCGCGGCATACAGCTACATGGCCCTGATCCCGATCATTCAGCCGCCCTTCATGAAGCTTCTGACCACCAAGCAGGAACGCTCCATCGTCATGACGACCCTCAGACCCGTTTCGAAGACCGAGAAGATCCTCTTCCCGATCGTCGTCACCCTCGTCGTCACCCTGATCGTTCCGGCGGCGGCTCCCCTGGTGGGCTTCCTCATGCTCGGCAATCTTCTGAATGTCTCCGGCGTTTGCGACCGTCTCTCGAAGACCGCCCAGAACGAGCTGATGAACATCGTCACGATCTTCCTCGGCGTTTCCGTCGGCGCGACCGCCAACGCGGACAACTTCCTCGACTGGAGCACCGTGAAGATCGTCTTCCTCGGACTGACGGCATTCGTGATCTCCACCTGCGGAGGCCTTCTCACCGGCAAGATCATGTGCTGGATCACCAAGGGCAAGATCAATCCGCTGATCGGTTCCGCGGGCGTTTCCGCCGTTCCGATGGCCGCCCGCGTGGCTCAGGTCGTCGGACAGAAGGAGAATCCCTCCAACTTCCTCCTGATGCACGCGATGGGCCCGAACGTGGCCGGCGTCATCGGATCCGCAGTCGCGGCGGGCGTCTTCCTCTCCTATTTCGCGTAATCAGAACGAACAGACAGATGAAAGGCTTCGAATACTTATGGCAAAAGTGAAAATAACGGAGACCGTTCTCCGCGATTCCCATCAGTCCCTGATTGCCACCCGCATGACCACCGCGCAGATGGTCCCGATCCTCGAGGAACTCGACAAGGTGGGCTACCATTCCCTCGAGGCATGGGGCGGCGCGACCTTCGATTCCTGTATGCGGTTCCTGAACGAGGATCCGTGGGAGAGACTGCGCATCATCCGCTCGAAGGTCAAAAACACCAAGCTCCAGATGCTCTTCCGCGGGCAGAACATCCTCGGCTACCGGCATTACGCCGACGACGTGGTGGAGTATTTCGTCAAGAAATCCATCGCCAACGGCATTGATATCATCCGCATCTTCGACGCTCTGAACGACGCGCGGAACCTGAAGACCGCCATCGAAGCGACGAAAAAGGAGGGCGGGCACGTACAGGCTGCCATGAGCTACACCATCAGCCCCGTCCATTCCAGCGAAGCCTTTGCGAAGTACGCGAAGGAACTCGAAAGCATGGGCGCGGACTCGATCTGCGTCAAGGACATGTCCGGCCTTCTCACGCCCTACACGGCCTACGACCTCATCAAGGCCCTGAAAGAGAGCGTGAAGATCCCGATCCAGCTCCACACCCACTACACCACGGGACTTGCCTCCATGACCATCCTCAAGGCGGTCGAGGCGGGTGTGGACATCGTCGACACCGCGATCTCCCCGATGGCGATGGGAACGTCCCAGGCTCCGACCGAGGCGATCGTGGCGACGCTCCAGGGCACGGAATACGACACCGGACTGGATCTCCGCCAGCTCGACAAGATCTGCAAATACTTCACCCCCCTGCGTGAGGAGTATCTGAAATCCGGCCTGCTGGACCCGAAGGTGCTGAAGGTCGACGTCAACTGCCTGCTCTATCAGGTCCCGGGAGGAATGCTCTCCAACATGGTGTCCCAGCTGAAGCAGATGGGCCAGAGCGACAAGCTGAACGAAGTGCTGGAAGAGATCCCGCGGGTGCGCGAGGACGCCGGATATCCCCCGCTCGTCACCCCGACCTCCCAGATCGTCGGCAACCAGGCGGTTCTGAACGTCATCATGGGCGAGCGCTACAAGAACGTCTCGAAGGAATTCAAGGGCGTCATCCGCGGCGAATACGGCAAGACCCCGGCCCCCATCAAGCCGGAATTCGTCAAGAAGATCCTCGGGGACGAAAAGCCCATCACCCACCGCCCGGCGGACGATTTGAAACCGGAGCTCGACGAGCTGCGCGAGAAGGTCAAGCCCTGGGAGGAGCAGGAAGAGGACGTTTTGTCCTACGCGCTCTTCGAACAGGTAGCGACGAAGTTCTTCGAATACCGCAAGGCGAAGAAGTACGGCCTCGACGCGGACAACGGCGACGCGAAGCTGGGCGTGCACACCGTCTGAATCGAATACCATGATCGTGATCTGTGACCGGGAAGATTCCGGGCGGGCACGGTCTCTCCGGGAGCGGATCTTTCGGCGCGGAATCCCCGCAGCGACGGCCGCTCCCGCTTTCGTGAAGGACCTGCTGCCCGCCGTCGGGATCGTCACGTGGACGGACTGTTTCGACGAGCTCCGCCGCACGCCCTGCGACCATGTTTTCGCCGCGGTGATCGGAGACGGATTCGTCAACACCGCCCTGAACGCCGCCTCTGCCGGAACCGGGGACGACGCTCTGCGCCTCATGAGCATGAATGCCGCGAAGAAGTTCGATCTGCCCCCGGACAGCGCGGACGCCTTCGGATTCTACCTCGCCCCGCGGCTCTATTTCGCGGAGGGATTTGTAGAGTGGCGGGAGAGGCAGATCGTTCTGACGAAGACGGAGCGGATGATCCTGCTCTATCTCGCCGCCTGTCAGGGGGAACCCGCCCCTGCTCTCAAGGTCGCGCGGTTCTGCTTCCCGGAGGGCAGACAGGAAGGGGAGCTCGACAACCGGATCGCCGCCCACATCCACCGCGTCAACCGCAAATTCCTGCCCGCCGCGGACTTCCGCGTGATCCGGGAAAAGCGCGGCGCGGGCTATTTTGCCGACGGGAGGCTCCTATCATGGATCTGAAAACCCGCGCGGAGGAGATGCGGTCCTTCTTTGATCGGAAGATCGACACCTACGATGAGGTCCACGCCGCCTTCGCCGAAACGAAAAGACTGCTGACGGATTGCCTGCCCGACGGGACGGAGACCGTTCTCGATCTCGGAGCGGGCACGGGGCTCGAACTCATTCCGCTGTTCGAGCGCTTTCCCGATATCCGGGTCACGGCGGTCGACGTTTCCCCGAAGATGCTGGCGGTTCTGGCTGAAAGACCCTTCGCCGACCGGGTGAAGATCGTCTGCGGGGACTTCTTCGCGGCGGATTTCGGCGGTCCTTTCGACGCCGTGATCTCCACTTCCGCCCTCCATCATTTCCCGCCCCGCGAAAAGGAGGAACTCTACCGACGGATCCGCGGCTGCCTCAGACCGGGCGGGGTATTCCTCAACTCCGACAAGATCTCCCCGGACAGGAGAGCAGAAGCGGAGGCCCTCGCGGAGTACGAGGCGGATCCCGCGCGGTGGCCCCACATGGACACGCCCCTCGCGCCGTCCACCGAAACGGAACTGCTGGAAAACGCGGGATTCCGTCAGGTCTTCGTCGCTCCGACGGACCGGGAAAACTACCGGCTTTTCACTGCGGTCCGGGATGAATAAAAAAAGAATTCCGGCAGGGAACACGCCGAAAACGCGGATGTTCTTTGCCGGATTTTTGTGCGGAATCAGAAGCGGATCCTGTCGATCAGTTCGAGGCGGCGGCGGGAGGAACTGTACGCGAGGTTGATGTCCCCGACCGCGTTCGCCGCGCTTTCCAGATCGCCGAGGACTTTGTACTGCATATAGTAGGGCAGGGAGGAGTCGAGGGAGAGCTCCCGCAGTTTCTTCGCCGCTTCTCTCGGACGGTCCCCTCCGAGCAGGACCAGCGCGGAGATATGCCTTTCTCCGTAATCGCCTTTCGGCAGGGGAATGAAGGGCGCGTCCCCATTTTTCAGGGAACGCAGGGAGGAGAAATACGCCGCGACGGGGAAGGGGACGAACTCGCCCACCGCCCCGAAATCGCATAGTACCGGGGATACCGCGTCCGTCGCCGCCGATTCGAACAGTTCCCGGGCGTATGAGGCAGAGCGGCGGAAAAGCTCCGTGCAGTAGATCGAACGGGAAGCGGCAGCCTCCGCCCGGTCGAGCAGTTTTCCCGCGTCGCGCAGACGGTAGGACCGGGCTTCCTCCTCCGCCGCACGGAACGCGGACCGGGCTTCGATCATCGAGATCTCGTCGTCGAGGGCGGCTTCCGGAAGAGCGGCGCAGAGGTCGAGGACGGCGCGGTATTCGCCCGCCTGCATTTTCTCCTTCGCCTCGCCGAGGACCGGGAACTTCATGTATTCCCCGTCCCCGTCCGTGAAGAAGTACCCCGCCGGAACGCCCAGCCTCTCCGCCAGATAGAGCAGGGTGGAGACGGAGGGCGAACAGTTCCCCGATTCGATCAGGGAAAGCAGGTTCCGGGTGATCTTCTCCCCCGCGAGTTCCTTCTGGGTCAGCCCCTGCCGGAGACGGAGCTCTTTCAGCCGGGCTCCGATTTCGGAGGGATTCATTCCGTCTCTCCCGTTTCGGTCTCACCGGCGGAAGGGATTCCGTATTTTTCATCCATCGAATCCAGCTTGGCGCGGATGCCCTCTTCGACCGAATTCTGATAATAGGAGATCAGGCCGTTCATTTCGTCGTTTCGGCTCGCCAGCTTCGTGAGCATGGTCTTGATCTCGTATTCCATATCCGTGATGCAGGTGCTGAGCTCCCGGACGCAGTTGTCCACGCTCCCGTGCAGATCCGCGCTGACGGAGGAGAGAAGGGCGGAGGCGGTCTGGGAGAGGTGATCCCGGATATAGGCTGCCTCCTCCTCGGTCTCGGCTTTGATCTTCGCCACGGCGGCGTCGCAGTCCTCGCGCTTCTTCTCGCATTCGATCCCCACGTCGGAGCGCATTTTTTCCGCCTCGGCCCGGGCTTCGGTGATGATCTCGTCCGCGCTCCGGTTGGCGTTGATGAGGATGTTGCCGAGCTGCCCGCTGATCTTGTCGTACATGTCGAGCTTGTAGGCGGGGCTGTTCTTGTCCTCGATGGACCCGCGGCTGGCTTCGATCTTCTCGGCGATCTCCCGGTCCTTCCGGGCCTCCATTTCGGAGAGCTTTTTTTCGAATTCCTGTTCCTTGCGGGCGCGGAATTCGCCGATCTCCTTTTCCTTCGAGGCTTTGAGGCTGTCGATCTCCCGCAGGACGTAGGCTTTGAGCTCGACGATCTCCTTTTCCCTGTCGGAGAGCTTCGCGCGGAAGGAGGCGGCGTCCGCAGCTTCGGTTTTCAGCCGTTCCGCTTCCTCTTCCAGCCCGGCGATCCGCCCGTCTTTTTCGGCGGCGGCCTTCCCGGCTTCGTCAAGCTCTGCGCGGAGGACTTCCCCGCCGGATTTCGCGGCTTCCAGTTCCGCGCGGAGGGATTCGATGTCCGCGTTTGCCGTCCTGATCTCTTCGTCCGACTGCGCAGCGCGGGATTCCAAATCGGAAATCCTGCCCTCCGCCTCTTCCTTTTCCGTGCGCAGGCGGGCCAGCGTCGCGGCGAGGGATTCCGCGTTTGCCGTGAGCGCGTCGAATTCCGCTTTCAGAGCGTCGTAGGCGTCCGCTTTTTCACGGGCCTCCTCCGCTTCCTTTTTCAGGGATTCGCGCTCCGCCTCGGCCGCTTCGAGAGCCGATGCGTGTTTCAGATCCGTTTCCTTGATGTAGTCGTTGACATCGTCCTTGTTGTATCCGCTGAACTGTGTGCGGAACCTTCTTTCGCCGTCCATGCCGTCCTCCCGGTTGATCTCGTTCCCGATTTTATCCCGATACAGTATTCTACCACAATTTCACGGAAAAATCAACACCGTCCGACGGATTGCATCCCATTCCTTCGAATTCCTTTGCGCTCCCGGGGCAAATGAACGGGAGAAAAACCCAGGGAGAGGGAAAAAATAGCGAAGTTGGATATAGACTTGACGCCCGTTTTGTGTTATAATACCGGTATAATGCAGAAATATCCCCTAACAGGAGTCAGCTATGGATTATCAGCTTCTTGCGGATCTCTTATTCCCGGACGTGACGATGACCCCGGAGGAGGCCGAGGCGAAATACCCGCCGCGCAGTCTCCCCGAAGGCGCGAAGGTCACCCGGTTCGCTCCCAGCCCCACGGGCTTCGTTCACTTCGGCGGCATGTATCAGGCGGTCGTGGACGAGCGTCTCGCGCATCAGTCCGGCGGCGTGTTCTTCCTTCGGATCGAGGACACCGACGGTCAGCGCGAAGTGGACGGCGCGGTCGAAGCCCTGCTCTCCACCCTGAAGACCTACGGCGTGAAATACGACGAGGGCGTGGCCTTCGATGAAAACGGCAGGCTCACGGCCGTCGGGGACTACGGCCCCTACAAGCAGAGCGAGCGCGCCTTCCTCTACCACATCTATGCAAAAAAGCTGGTGGCGGAAGGGAAGGCCTATCCCTGCTTCTCCACCGAGGAACAGCTCGAAGAGATCCGGGAGACCGACAAGAAAGCCGAGATCCAAAACACCGACTGGCACACCGCCGCCGCCGAAAAGCGCGCGAAGATGCTCAAAAACCGGGAGTTCACGATGGACGAGGTAAAAGCCCATCTCGCCGCGGGAGACCCCTTCGTCGTGCGCATCCTCGCGGGCGGGGATCCCGAGAAGAAGACGAAGTTCACCGACCTCGTGAAGGGGAATCTCGAAGTGCCCGAGAACGACGAGGATTTCGTCCTGCTCAAATCCGACGGCATCCCGACCTATCACTTCGCTCACGCAGTAGACGACCATCTGATGCGCACCACCCACGTGATCCGGGGCGAGGACTGGCTCCCCAGCCTGCCGAAGCACATCCAGCTCTTCCGGTATCTCGGATTCAGAATGCCGAAATACCTCCACACCGCCCAGATTTTGAAAAACGACGGGAACGGCGGCAAGAAGAAGCTCTCCAAGCGCGATATGGGCGCGAAGATGGACGATTACCGGCAGATGGGCTACGTCGCCGAGGTTGTGTGGGAGTACCTGCTCACCCTGCTCAACTCGAATTTCGAGGAGTGGCACATGCAGAATCCCGGCAAGTCCGCCCTCGAATTCCCCTTCAACATCAAGAAAATGTCCGTCTCCGGCTGCCTGTTCGACTTCGACAAGCTGAACGACGTTTCGAAAAACGTGCTCTCGGCCATGACGGCGGACGAGATCTACGATAAGACCCTCGACTGGGCAAAGGAGTTCGATCCCGCGTTCGCCGCCCTGCTCGAAGCCGATCCCGCCTACGCGAAGTCCTTCTTCTCCATCGGGCGGGGCGGAAAGAAGCCGAGAAAGGATTTCGCCACCCTCGCGGAGATCCGGCCCTTCGTCAGCTTCTTCTACGACGGGCTGTTCGAGCGGAGCGAAGAGATCCCCGCGCAGTACGACCGGGGCGACATCCGCGCGGTGTATGAGAAATTCCTCGAAAGCTACGATCCGGCGGACGACATGGACACCTGGTTCGGCAAGATCCGCTCGATCGGCGAAAGCCTCGGCTACACCCCCGACATGAAGGCCTGGAAGGCGGATCCCTCGGCGTTCCGGGGCAACGTGGGCGACGTGTCCATGTTTCTCAGGATCGCGGTCACCGGCCGGATGAACTCCCCCGACATGTACGCCGTCATGCAGGTCCTAGGCGCAGACCGGGTCCGGGCAAGGATCGCGGAAGCGGCGGCCTCGCTCTGAGCGGCGGGACAACGGATCAATTGGAACGGAAGGAAAACGATCATGGCAGAATCGAATTTCATTCATGACTTTATCGACGAGGATCTCGCGGCGGGACGGGCTTCCACCGTGCACACGCGGTTTCCCCCCGAACCGAACGGATACCTTCACATCGGACACTGCAAGGCTCTTGTGATCGACTTCGGGACTGCGCTGAAATACGGCGGGCTCTGCAACCTCCGCATGGACGACACCAACCCGGCGAAGGAGGACACCGAATTCGTCGACGCCATCAAGGAGGACATCCACTGGCTCGGCTTCGACTGGGGCGACCGCTTCTATTACGGATCCGACTATTTCGAAAAGACCTACGAGCTGGCGGAAGAGCTGATTCGAAACGGCGATGCCTATGTCTGCGAGCTGACGCCGGATCAGTTCCGGGAATACCGGGGCGACCTGACCCATCCCGCCGTCTCCCCCTACCGGGACCGGCCGAAGGAGGAGAGCATGGATCTCTTCCACCGGATGCGGGACGGCGAGTTCCCGGAAGGCAAATACACCCTCCGGGCGAAGATCGACCTCGCCTCCGGCAACTTCAACATGCGGGACCCGGTGCTCTACCGGATCCGCTATATCGAGCACCACCGGCAGGGGACGAAATGGTGCGTCTTCCCGATGTACGACTTCGCCCATCCGATCCAGGACGCGCTGGAGGGGATCACCTTCTCCCTCTGCTCGCTGGAATACGAGGACCACAGACCTCTGTACAACTGGGTGATCGAGCACTGCAGCGTGCCGTCGAAGCCCCGTCAGATCGAGTTCGCCCGCCTGAACATCACGAACACCGTCCTCTCGAAGCGGTATCTGCGCAATCTCGTGGAGACCGGGATCGTGGACGGCTGGGACGACCCGCGGATGCCCACCCTCTGCGGACTGAGACGCCGCGGCTACACCCCCGAGTCCATCCTCGACTTCATCGGACGGGTGGGAGTGTCGAAGGCCAACAGCCTCGTCGACATCGGACTGCTGGAGCACTGCGTGCGGGAAGACCTCAACGCGAAGGCCCCCCGCCGGATCGCCGTGCTGAATCCCGTCAAGGTGATCGTCGACAACTATCCGGAGGACAAGACCGAGTATTTCGACGTGACGAACAACCCGAACGACCCGGACGCCGGCACGAGAAAAGTCCCCTTCACGAAGGAACTCTGGATCGACGCGGACGACTTCGCCGAGGTCCCGCCGCCGAAATTCTTCCGTCTCAAGCCGGGCGGGGAAGTGCGGCTCATGTCCTCCTATATCGTGAAGTGCGGGGAGATCGTGAAGAACGAAGACGGCACCGTGAAGGAGATCCACGTTACCGCCGATCTCGAAACCGGGACCGGGACCCCGACCGACCGCAAGATCAAGGGCACGATCCACTGGCTGAGCGCGAAATACGCCGCCGACGCCCGCGCGATCCTCTACGACCGGCTGTTCACCGAGGCGAACATGAACGATCTGCCCGAGGGGAAGACCTACGGGGACTACCTCAACCCGGAATCCGCCGTCGTGATGGAGAAAGCGAAAGTCGAGCCCTCCCTCGCGAACGCCGCTCCCGGCGAAAAGTTCCAGTTCGTCCGCATCGGGTATTTCTCGAAGGACACGAAAAATCCGGGGGTCTTCAACCGGGTGGTCTCGCTGAAGGACAGTTATAAACCGCAGTAAGAAATGATAATTTTTCTCCGAAACCCTTGACAAAACGGGCGCGCTGTGCTATACTTACAAGGCTGTGAGCAAAGCACGCCCCATTAGCTCAGTAGGTAGAGCACTTGACTTTTAATCAAGGTGTCCGGAGTTCGAATCTCCGATGGAGCAGAAGAAGAGTCGTCGTGAAAACCGGCGGCTTTTCTGTTTTCGGGAGGGAACGATATGCTGGGACTGAAACGCGGAACGGTGATCCTCAGTCCCCACGAATCGGAGTGGGAGACGGAAGCGGCCCAAAGGATCGCGGAACTGAAAGAGATCTTCGGAGACGGGGCGGCGGATATCCAGCACGTCGGGAGCACTGCCGTGCGCGGGATCCGGGCAAAGCCCATCGTGGATCTCGCCGTCGGGATGCGGGACCTCTCCGCGCTGCCCGGATTTCTTCCTCTTCTCGCCGAAAGGGGCTATATCGGGCCGAAGGAGGAGAGACCGGGGGAATTCCTCTTCGTGAGGGGAACGGAAGAGATCCGCACGCATCACGTCCATGTCGTCCGCTTCGGTTCGGCTCCGTGGCATAACTACATCCGCTTCCGGGACCGGCTGAACGGGGATCCGGAGCTCGCGGCGGCCTACGACGGGCTCAAAGCGGAACTCTTCGAGCGGTACGCCTCCGACCGCGCGTCCTACACGGCGGGAAAAGCGGCGTTCATCGCGGAGGTCCTTGCGGAACCTGCGGAGGAGTGACCGGTATCGGGACGCGATACGAAATCAATCGACGGTCCGTTGACTTTTCAGCCCGGCGGTGGTAAGATCAAAGCACAGGCCCGAATCTGAACCAAAAGGAGAAAAAGCCATGATCGGAGACGTCATCAAAGCGAACCGGATCAAAAAGGGATGGACGCAGGAGCAACTCGCAGACCGGCTGAACGTGACGAAGGCGAGCGTTTCCAAATGGGAACTGAATCAGAACTCACCCGACATCGGGACACTCCCGGCTCTCGGCGACGTGTTTGGGATCAGCATGGACGAGCTTCTGGAATACGACCGTGAAAACCGGAGACCGGAGGAGAAGATCGTTTATCATGCGACGCTGAAAGAAAATGGGTTTCGGTTCGACGAAGTGTATAAAGGCGTTGCCGAAACGGGCGGGAGGGTATCGGTCCTTTCTTTCTGCCTTGCCGGCGCGGAAAGCGGACCCGAATGGATGCTGACCGTCGATTTACAGTTTCAGGATAAGAAGATCCTGCGTCAGATCCAGTCGCTTCTGTCGGAATCGGAGATAGAGGACGTGATGGAACGGCGTTTTTTGGATGGGAAGGAAAAGGAATCGTTCCATCTTTGGGTGACAAAGGACGAGATCTTTCGGTTCAGGCCCGGGGACAGAAAGAGCATCGACGCCATAACGGAAAGGCTGATTGAAAAAGGGCTCGTATCGAAAGGCGATATTTGACTGAAAGACAACAGCGGAGAGTCAACGAGGATTCTCCGCTTTGTTTTTATGAAATCCTGACCGGTTTTTCCGTTCTCGCCTGAATGAATGCCCGGATCTCTTCCATCCTCTCCTTCGGCGGAGCTTTGGAGACGAAGTCCTGGGTCTTGCCGATCCGGGGGGCTTTCCCGGTGCCGAGGGGGTGATAGGGCTCGAGATCCGCGCGTTCGATCCCCGGGACGGATCCCATGAGGGCGGCGATGGCTTCGAAATGCTCCTCCGTGTCGTTGGCCCCCGGGATGATCGGACAGCGGAGCACGATTTTGGCCCCTCTTTCTCCGACGGCACGGAGATTCGAGAGGATCGGCTTCTGGGAAACGCCCGTCAGTTTCCGGTGGAGTTCCTCGCCCGTGGCCTTGTAATCGAAGAGAAAGAGATCCGCCGAGGGAAGGGCGGCGAGCAGAACGTCCCGGGAGCAGAATCCCGAGGTCTCCACAGCCGTGTGCAGTCCCTCCGCCTTCGCCGCTTCGAGGAGGGCAAGGGCGAAATCCGGCTGGAAGAAGGGTTCGCCGCCGGAGAGGGTCATGCCCCCGCCGCTCGTCTCGTAAAAGATCCTGTCGGCGAGGACTTTTCCGATCACCTCGGAGACATCGTATTCCTTCCCCACGGGACGGAGGCTTCCGGGGAGGCAGGCTTCCGCGCAGGCCCCGCATCGGACGCACCTCTCCCGGTCGTAGACGTGGCTTCCGTCCCCCCCGAAGCTATGACAGCTCCCCGGGCAGACGGCGGCGCAGGCACGGCATCCGATGCACTTTTTCGGGTCGAATTCGATCTCCCGTTCTCTTTCCAGTCCTTCGGGATTGTGGCACCAGAGACAGCGGAGCGGACAGCCCTTCAGAAAGACCGTCGTGCGGATCCCCGGGCCGTCGTGGATGGAGAACTTCTGAATATTGAAAACGCGGCCTTTCATGCTCCCGCCTCCTTTCCCGGACTGCTCCCATTATAGCCGATCCCGCCCCGGAATGCAAGCTTTTCTCCGAAAACGGCAAAAACAACTTGACGGCGTCCCGCGTTTATGCTACAATGCAGAAAGAAAGCGGGGGATGTTTTTGATTATTCGGAAAACGGAGCCGCGGGATCTCGACCGGATCGCCGCCATTTTCGACGAGGCGCGGACTGCCATCGCCGCCCTCGGGATCGACCAGTGGCAGGACGGCTATCCGAACCGGCAGAGCGCGGAGGAAGACTGCCTCTCCGGCCGGGGCTGGGTGATCTGCGGGGACGGCGGCGAAGCGCTCGGGGTCTGCGCCCTGATCGACGACGGCGAGGAGACCTACGACCGGATCGAAGACGGAGAATGGCTGACGGGGAACGACAACCGCTCCTATCTCGCCGTGCATCGGGTGGCGGTCTCGTCGGACGCGAGAAGGACCGGGGCGGCCTCGGAACTGATGAAATTCGCCGCGGAATTTGCCCGGGACGCGGGACTCGGCTCCGTGCGGATCGACACCCACGAGGGCAATATCCGGATGCGCGGGATGCTCGAAAAAAACGGATTCTCCCTCTGCGGCGTGATCTACCTCAAAAACGGGGATCCCCGCGTCGCCTACGAAAAACGGATCGGATGAACGGAGGAGCGCCATGAAAAGACAGAGCTTTAACGAAGGATGGATTTGCGAAGCCTGGGGCAGAAAGGAAAGCGTGACCCTGCCCCACGACTTCATGATCGGGTCGGAGAGAAAAGCGGAAAACAGAACCGGGCCGGATATCGGATTCTTCACGCCCGGCCGCGCCGTGTACCGCAAGACCTTCCCGCGCCCGGAGGGGGACTGCTGCCTGCTCCTCTTCGACGGCGTGATGGGACTGTGCGAGGTGAACGTGAACCGTCAGCATGTCTCGTTCCACCCCTACGGCTACACCGCCTTCGTCTGCGATCTGACGCCCTTTCTCCGGGACGGGGACAACGAGCTGACCGTCACGGCGGACACCTCGGCGCAGGTCTCCTCCCGCTGGTACACGGGTGCCGGGATCTACCGGAACGTGGATCTTCTGACCTCCGGCAGCGACCGGATCCTCCCCTGGGGGATCGCCGTGAAGACCCTCCGGCTGTATGAGAACGCCGCTTCGGCGGAGGCCGAGATCCGCGTTTCGGCTTCAAGGGCGGGGGAGGGGACCCTCACCGTCACGGCGGCGGGCAAGTCCCATACGCACCACATCCACGCCGACCCGGGGGAGAACGTCTACCGCTTCCGGTATATGCTGAAAGACGTGGAATTCTGGACCCCCGACACGCCCGTGATCTATGAATGCGCGGCGGAGCTCTGCCTGAACGGGGAGCGCGACGCGGATTCCGTCTCCTTCGGCGTGCGCACCGTGGACACCGATCCCGAGCGGGGATTTTTGCTCAACGGGAAGCCCGTCAAGATGTACGGCGCCTGCGTCCACCACGACAACGGCATCGTCGGGGCGGCGTCCTGGCGTTCGGCGGAGGAGAGGCGCGTCCGCATCCTGAAAGAAAACGGATTCAACGCCATCCGCACCGCCCACAACCCGCCCTCCGCCGTCATGCTCGACGTCTGCGACCGGCTGGGGATGCTCGTGATCGACGAGATTTTCGACTGCTGGCGGGTCGGCAAGAAGGACTTCGACTACCACCTCTTCTACGACGGATACTGGGAGGAGGACGTCCGCTCGATGGTCCTGCGCGACCGGAATCACCCCTCCGTCGTGCTCTGGTCCACCGGCAATGAGATCCCGGAGAAGAACGGCTCTTCGAACGGCTATCACACCCACCGCGGGATCCTCGGCGTCATCCGGGAACTCGATCCCACCCGCCCCGTGACCCACGCGTTCTGCTCCTTCTGGGACAACTGGGATCTCGAACAGCAGGCCCAGAAGGAAAGCGGCCTCGGTGCGGACACCCTCGATTTCTGGGCGAAGCGCACCATGCCCATCGCCGACGAGCTGGAGGTCTCCGGGTACAACTACCTCTATGACCGGCTCGACAAGGACGAGGTCCGCTTCCCCGACAGACTGATCGCCATGACGGAGTCCTTCCCCCTCGACGCGGTGCTCTGCGCGAAACGGATGGAGACGGATCCCCGGTTCATCGGCGAATTCGTCTGGACCGGCTGGGACTATTTCGGCGAGACCGGACTCGGACATGTGACCTACGGAGGCGGCGGAGGCGGATACGGTCTGACCGGGCACCCCTCCCACATCGCAAACTGCGGCGATTTTGCCGTCACGGGATTCAAAAAGCCTCAGAGCTGGTTCCGGGATATCGCGTGGGGGCTGAAACCCGTCGCGGTCCTCTCCGCCGATCCCGCGAAGCACGGCGAGGAGTACGCCATTTCCCCCTGGGGCTTCCATGACGCCGAGCGCGCGTGGACCTGGCCCGGGATGGAGGGGAAGAAAACGGACGTCTTCGTCTTCTCCCATGCCGCCGAGGTGGAAGTGTTCGTGAACGGCGAATCCGCGGGCAGAAAGACGCCGGACAAAAACGGCACGGCTAAATTTGCAGCGGTCTATCAGCCCGGAACACTGACCGCCCGCGCTTACGATGAAAGCGGGACCTGTATCGGTGAGGATGAGATCCTTACAGCCGGGAAGTGGGAGACCATCGACATCCGGGCGGACATGACCGGAAAGAGCGGCGCGGCGGATCTATTGTTCCTCGAGATCTCCCTCCTCGATGGGAACGGGCTTGCCGATCCGACGGCGGAGGACGAGGTGACGGTGGAGATCGAAGGGGGCCGCGTGATCGGAACGGGCTCCGGCAGGATCGACGACGGGCACATCTACACGGGATCCGTCTGCCGTCCGTACCGCGGAATGCTCCTCGCGGCGGTGAAGCCCGACGGGGAAGAGTTCAGCGTCTCCGTTTCCGCCTCGATGAAAGACCGCCCGGGGACCGGCTACGAACGGATCTTCACCCGTAAAAAGGACTGAGACATGCTCACTGTCAAGTCCGAACTCATGGACGAGGCGGCGGTCCGGCGTTCCCTCGCGCGCATGTCCCATGAGATCATCGAAAAAAACAAGGGCGCCGAGGGGCTCTGTCTGGTGGGGATCAGACGCCGCGGGGTGCCGCTTGCGCATATTCTGGCGGAGAACATCGAGAGATACGAGGGAGTGGCCGTGCCGGTGGGATCGGTGGACGTGACGCTCTATCGGGACGATCTGACGGAGACGGCGGATCTGCCCAGGGCGAAGGGCATCGAGATCCCCGCGGACGTGCGGACCCACACCGTGATCCTCGTCGACGACGTGATCTATACGGGACGGACCGCCCGCGCCGCCATCGAAGCCGTGTTTTCCGCGGGACGCCCTGCGGTCCTGCAGCTCGCCGCCCTCATCGACCGGGGACACCGCGAACTGCCCATCCGCCCGGATTTTGTCGGGAAGAACATCCCCACCTCCCGGGACGAGATCGTCTCCGTCCTGACGGATGAAATCGACGGAAGGACTGCCGTGCGGATCCTCCAGAGGCGGGAAGATTAACGGATCAGATCGGCGAATTTCGCGTCCAGAAAACTGCGGAGGGCTTCCGGGTTCACGATGAACTGGAGCCCTCTTTGTCCCGCGCTCACGTAGATTTTTTCGGAGAGCACGGCGGTCTCGTCGATGCAGGTGGGGAATTTCTTCTTCATCCCGACGGGGGAACAGCCTCCGCGGATATAGCCGGTCAGGGGAAGAAGCTCCTTCACATGGATCATTTCGCACCGCTTGACTCCCGCCGCCGCGGCGCATTTTTTCAGATCCAGCTCGTAGGCCACGGGGATGCAGAAGACCTGATACCCGCCCCGGTCGTCCCGGCAGACGAGGGTCTTGAACATGCAGTCGGGATCGAGCCCGAGGACCTTCGCCGCGTGGACGCCCGAGAGATCGCTTTCGTCCACCTCGTATTCCCCGGTCTCGAAGGGGATCCCCGCGTTTTCGAGCAGGCGCATGGCGTTCGTTTTGGTCATTTTCGAAGTCCTTTCCGTTCTTTTCCCCGATTATAGCAGACCCGGCGCGAAAAATCAAGGACGGGGAGGGATCCCGGCGCAAAAAAACGGGCGGGGACGGGCGTCCGATCCGCGCGAAACAGATTTTTCGCTTGCAATGAAGCGCGTTTTGTGATAGAATTGAGCGAGAAACAAGAACAAGGAAGAAAAGAAATGCCGCAGGAGAAAAAAGGAAAAAAGATCATCGCCGTCAACCGCAAAGCGCGGCACGACTATTTCGTCGAGGACACCTACGAGGCCGGGATCGCGCTCTTCGGCACCGAAGTCAAAAGCGTCCGTCTCGGTCAGGTCAATCTGAAGGACTCCTACTGCCGCGTGCGGGACGGGGAACTCTACGCCGTGGGGGTGCACATCTCTCCCTACGAGAAGGGGAACATCTTCAACCGGGAGCCCATGCGGGACAAAAAGCTCCTCATGCACAAAAAGGAGATATTGAAACTCAGCCAGTACGTCACCCGGGACAGCTACACCCTCGTGCCGCTGTCGCTCTACTTCTCCGGCTCCAACGTGAAGATGGAGGTCGGGCTCTGCAAGGGCAAGAAGCTCTGGGACAAGCGCGAATCCGACGCGAAGGCCGACGCGGGACGGGAGATAGAGCGGGCGACCAAATCCCTGGGCAGAGCGGACCGGTACGACGACTGAACGGGACCGGAGGTTTTTCGCGGAACACGGCGGACCCGATCCTGTCAGAGGAGGCATTAAACATGGAACAGAAAGAGAAACTGAGGATCCTTCCGCTCTCTCCCGAACGGCTCGGGGATTTCACGGACTTTTTCGAGACCGGGATCCCGGAGACGGAGTGGGGGCACCGCTGTTACTGCGCCGCGTTCTGCGGAAAGGACAACTGCTCCGAGACGGGAATGGAGAAGCCGGAAGCCCGGAAAGAGGCCGCAGTCCGCTATATCGGCGAGGGGACGATGCGGGGATATCTCGCATACTCCGGGGATCGGGTCGTCGGATGGTGCAGCGCGAACGACCGGAACGCCTCCCGGAAGTGCTTCGGCGCGCGGTTCATCATCGGATCGGAACTGCCGGAAACGGAGGAGCAGGGCCTGTCCGTCTTCTGCTTCGAGATCGCGCCGGAAATGCGGGGAAAGCACGTCGCGTCCGACCTTCTCGACCGGGTGCTCGCCGACGCGGCGGAGGAAGGATATGCCTTCGTCGAAGCGTATCCTGCGAGGAAGGCGGAAGGGGAGACCGAGAACTATACCGGCCCCCTCGCGCTCTACGAAAAGGCGGGCTTTACGCAGACCGGGGAGACCGAAAACTGCCTGATTCTGCAAAAAAAGATCGGATCGGGGCGAGATTAAACTTCGGTTAAGTTTCGGCCGGACTCTTGCAGAACGGGGAGATTTGTGGTATAATACTCTCAGCGGCGGATGAAGCGCGTTCTGCCGCCTCCGCGGGGACGTAAAGGTTTCGACGGGGATTTTGAAGTGCGATAAGCGGGTAGAGCTTGGGGTAACTCTTAAAAAGGCTCCGACTTAAATTAAACGCTAACGATAACTTAGCACTTGCTGCCTGACAAAGGCGGCTGTCCGTCCGGGGAGTGCTGCGGCCTCGGAATGTCCCTTTTGGGAGTGCGTCCTACCTGACCACGGCATCATTTCAGCAGCGAACGTGAACGGTGAGTTTGCCTTTGCAACCGTCATGCACTAAACGGCTACCGACTCGCGTACCCTGATCGCCGGGGGCGTGAGCGGGAAACACAAAAGACGATCTGCACCCGGAGAAAGTCGCGCGGATGGGTTTTCGGACGCGGGTTCGACTCCCGCCGTCTCCATAGACAAAGATAAAAGCACCCGGAACGGTCTGAGGTGCTTTTTTCGTGTTTCAGCCTGAGATCAGTTTCAAACATCGCCGGGGGCATTCCGCCTCCGGTTTTTTTGTGCTATAATAGAAAAAAGTTTTGTATTTTTCGAAAAACCTGAAATTTTCCGGCCGGAATCCGGTCTTATATAGTGAAAGGCAAAAAACAGAAAGGACACGCGTCATGAAACGTATGAAATTTGCCCTGCTCCCCGCCCTTCTGCTCCTCTTTGGGACCGCCTGCGGCAGGATTGCGGAAACGGATGGGACGCCGGTCTCCCATGCCTCCTTCCCGATCGGAGGGGACTCTACGTATTGCGCGGCGGGGGATCGGACATATTCCCTGTATTACGGATTCCACATCTACGACGCGGAGGGGGAGACTGTGGGGCGGGGACTCTGCCGGGATCCTCTGTGCGAACACAAAACTGCCTCATGCCCCGACTATCTCCTCCGGCAGAACACGAACTTCGCGGGCATCGCGGCGGACGGGGAAATTCTATATGTCTCGGCAATGACGTTCGAGACCGATCCGAAGACCGGGCAGTCTGAGTGGAAACGGGCTCTCTATGCCATCCGCCCCGACCTCGGCACAGTGAAAAAGCTCTGCGATGTGCCGTCCACCGGAGCCGAGTTCAAGGAGATCTTCTGCGCGGACGGGACCGTCTGGTTCATGGCGGCGTACTACAATGAGGATTATGATCCGACAAAAGAACAAAAGCTATCCGATCAATATGCCGAGATCCGGCGGGTGAAGAAAACGGGCGGGACCTCCGAAGCCGTGACGGACGAACGCTTTTCCGTCGACGAGGCGTTCTACACCGACGGGCGGACGCTGTATGTGGAGGAGAGAAGCACAGGACTGCTCCGGGCCGCCGACCTTGAAGACGGAAAGGTCGGGGGAGAATGGAGAGAAGTCCGGCAGGAAAACATGAAGTTCGGACCGGTGCTCTTTTATGAAGGGGAGACCTATTCGATTGCCGCCCCGGCGCGCCCGGAAGAAGCGGAGGGAGCTTACACCGACGTGAACGGCAGAGTCCTCTATCCCCTCTCCGTCCTGCGGCTTTGCGATTCCGGAGAATGGGAGACAGTCGCTGACGACGTGACCTTTTGGTCGTACCGGTTCGCGGACGGCGCGCTGTGGTACGAGCCCTATGCAGCGGAGAGCTATGGCATCCGGGACAGCTGGAACGGAGCCGAGACCGTCCCGATGGAGTGGGTGAAGAACGGGACGGGAACGCTCCGGCGCGTCGATCTGGTTGACGGATCCATAAAGGAATGGACATCGGAGGACGGGCGGAGCATCCACGCGCTTGCCGTCTGCGGGGGATCGACCGTCTGGGCTCTTCTGGAAGACTACGCCGCTTATGTCGAATCCGACGGACAGCGGGATACGGAGATATGGAAGTTGAACCTCCGTCCGGACGGGATCGCCGAGGCGGTCCTCTCCGCGGGGGATTTGAAGGAATGAAAGGGGTATTCTCATGAAAAAGTCGCTCTTTCTGCTCTGCTGTATTCTTCTCCCGGCGGTTTTCATGCTTGCCGGATGCTCTTCAAAAACACGGACCGAGGCGAAAAGTCTCGCCGCTTATGCTGCCAGAACCGTACAGGCGAACGGACTGATCTGGAAAATACCGGACCTGCTGCACCACTCCTTCAATTCCGTCCGCTGGTACGATCCGGCGACGGGAAACACCGGGTCCCTCCACGCCGATCCGCTCTGTATGCACGGGATGGAGGATCAGAAGAGCTGTCCCCTCGCGAACAAGCAGATCATGAGCGTCGCGGCGGTGGGCAGTACCGTCTGGTTTTACGACTGGGGCACAATGTTCGAGGAACCATGCGGATGGTACCGGTACGATTTCACGGCGCAGACGATGGACCGGGTCGCCGACTTCCCTGAGACGAGCTATGAGCCTTCGAAATGGTGCATTGCGGACGGGTATCTCTGGTATTCGTATATTGAGGATCCCTCCTTCGGCGACGGAAAAGCCCATATCTGCCGCACACCCGCGGACGGATCGGGTCTCGACAAAGAGGCGGAGGAAATGATCCCGGGCGGGGTGGCGGTCGATGAGTATTTCGATTTCCGGGTCGACGGAGGCGAACTGTATCTGCGCGGCAGGGACGGTTCTCTCCGCCGGGTGAGCGACGGGCGGAAATGGGAGCACGTGTCCGATATTTCGGGGGGGTTCGTCTATTTCGTTCGTGATTCCCGTCCGATGGAAAATCCCGCCGACCTGCCCGAATCGGTATGGAGCACCACCCTGCGCGTCTACGATCTCTGGCGGGCGCCCGTGGACGGCGGGGAGGACGAGGCCGTTCTGCTTGCAGGGGGGATCTGCTCCTCTCCCCTGTTTTTCGGAAATCTGATCGTCGTCACCCCGGCAGATCCGCAGTTCCTCTATTCCTTCCTCCCCACGGAGCGGTCGGAGGAGGAAGACCGCATCTTCGGCGTGGACGTTTCGGGCGGCAGATATCTGCTGTTCGACGCCGCGACCGGGGAGGAAACGGGGGAGGTCGCTGTCGAAGGGCTCTATATCTACGGCATCGTCGGCGCGGGGGAGGACTGGATCGTCGCGCACGGGCTGGTCTGCCGGGACTTCGAGCCGACGGGGGATCTCAAAACGCTCGAAGGCGTCACGCAGGACGACATGGCAGCGCATGAGGCTTACTTCCGCGTCGACCGGAAAACGGGAGAGATTACCCGGGTCGATCCGGCGTTCTGGCAGTGAACGGTTTCATGACGGAAGGAGCGAATTCATGAAGAAGTGTATGATCCCGCTTCTGTGTCTCTTTCTGCTGTCGGCCTGCGGGAAACAGCCCGCTCCCGCCCGGTATCATGTCAACGATATGCTGAACTGCGGATGCGTCTTCGGGGATGAATTCTATTACGATTTCGGAGCCGGACAGGTCAGGTACTATACGCCCGACGGGATCAAAGAGGGTTTATGCCGCGATCCGCTGTGTACGCACGAGTTCGGAGTCGGCTCCTGTCCTGACAGCACGCTTACATGGGGCGGAGGACCGCATTTTGCGACGGACGGCATCAAACTCTACTGTAACACGCCCATCCCGTTTCAGCACGCGCTGACGCGAAGGATCTGCTCCCTCTCTCCGGACGGCACGGATATGAAAATGCTCTATGAGTTTGAAGCCACGGGGAACAACAGCCTGGATCTCGTGTTCGCGGACGGGTTTCTCTATTTTGAAGAAGGCCGTTATAACGAGGATTACGACCGAAGCGCGGGATACCTGGACCTCAGCGACCAGTACAGTTTTATTATCCGGATCCCGATAACCGGCGGACGGGCCGAACAGGTCACAAAGGAGCGCGGAGAAATCGGTTCGCACTTTGACGCGGATGAAAAAACGCTGATCCGCGCGTTCCCGACCGCCGGTGAAATCGAACGCACCGATCTGAAAACGGGAGACACCGAACGGATCCCCCTGCCCGGCGTTTTTACGGGCGTATATCCGCGCCTGATCGACGGAACGCTTTATCTCACGGCGTATATCTCCCGGTCCGTCGAGGTGGATCGGGGCGACGGCACAAAGGTCATCTATGACGGGGAACGGTGGTTTCTGTACAGGGCCACGGACGGCGGATGGGAAATGCTCGCGGAAAGCGAAACCCGCTTCGTCTTTGCCGGGGACGAAATCTGGACTGTCCGCGAGGGGATGCCGGAGTACCTCGGAACAAAAGCCTATCCCACGGGAAAGGGATCGGAAACGGCCGATTGGGATATCTTCGACACGCACGCGAACCGGATCATGAAAATCGACGTCAAAACCGGAAAAATCTCGGAGACGGCGCTTGGCGAAGGCGTCGGCGAGGGCGAATCCGTCTACCGGATATTCGGGGTCGGTGAGAATGTTCTGTATGCGGTGTTGAGCGACCCGCGCGGACAAATCGAGGGGAAACCGGCAAGAGGGCAGGTCTGTCTCAGCCGGGAGGATCTCTCCGTGATCTGGAGGCAGGAACCGTGAAATCGGAAGAAAGGAGGCGCCGCCATGACGGATAGGGACATCGTCGCCCTGTTTTTCGCGCGGGACGAGCGGGCGATCCGCGAATTTGACCGGTCCCTCGGCGCGCTGTGCTATAAGATCGCGCTGGATCTGATCGGGGACCCCGGGGCGGCGGAGGAGTGCCTCAACGACACAAGACTCCGGCTCTGGAACGCCATTCCGCCGGAAGATCCCGCGTCTCTCCGGGCCTACGCCGCAAGGATCGTCCGCAATCTGGCCCTGAACCGGCTGGACCGGGAGAGATCCGCCAAAAGAAACGCGGTCCTCGAAGAACTGGACGAGGCGGCGGAGCTTGCGGGCGCGTCCTTCGAAGAGGAGTACATCCGGTCCGCCGCGATGAAGGAGATCCTCGAGAGCTTCCTTGCCGGGCGGACGAAGATCGAAGCCGTCGTGTTCGTGCGGCGGTACTTCTCCGGGGAGAGCGCGAAGGAGATCGGCAGAACGACGGGGCTGAGCCCGGTCAGAATATCCAGAATGCTGAAAAAACTGCGGCGGGACCTTGCTGCGGACCTGAAGAAGGGAGGAATCGAGGTATGAAACGGAATCTCACGGGAGAGGATCTTTTGAAGGCCGTCGGAGCCATCGACGCCCGGTGGATCGACCTCGCGTACGGCGAAGAGGCGGTCCGACACTCTGCGGCGGAGACCGGGAGAGTAAAATCCGGCTTCGGGAAGCTCTTTTCGGCGGAGTGCCGCAAGATCCTCGGCGCGAAGGTCGTGTGGGTGTTCCTCGCCGTGTTCCTCGCGCTCAATTCCTTCCTCGCGTACAGAGCAGCGGGCAGAACGCAGGAGGCCGCTTACCCTGCCGGACTGGCCGAACGGTTCTTCGCGGGATATTTCGAAAACCCCGCGGAATACGAAGCCCGGTTCGCCGAGATCTCCGCCTTCTCCGAGGAACAGCACAAACTGTTTTTCGAAGCCATGAAGACCGGGGACCCGGATTTCGAGATGGAATCCCTGCCAAACCGCTATTCCGACGACGATTCGGTCACGGACGAGATGCTCTTCCGGCTCGTCCACGACACGATCGACCAGTCCGAGGGCTATCCCGCCCGGCTCGAAAAGGTGACGGACGCCGCGAGGGCCAATCTCGGCGAATTCCGGCGCATGGGCGTTTCGGAGTCCTCCTTCGCGTGGAAATACCAGACCGAGGTGATCCGCCGGTACGAAGCCATGCGGGGAACGGTGGAGATCTGCGTGGAGTATGTCCGCGGCTGGAACGGGTATTTTGACTACCGGGTCGGGGACGTTCTGCTCTTCCTGCTCCTCGTGCTCCTGGGATCGGTGATCTTCACCCAGGAGAAACAGGCGGGGACCCTGCCTCTGCTCCGGGTCTCGAAACGGGGAAGGGCAGAGACCGCGGCGGCGAAGATCGTTCTCGCCCTCGTCCTGACTGCTCTCTTCACCCTGCTCTTTGTCGGGACGTCCTTTGCCATGTTCGGCCTGCGCGTCGGCTATTCTTCGCCCCTCAACGCACTGCAGGCCCTGCCGACCTTCACCTATTCGCCCTACCGGATCACGGTGGGACAGTATTTCGGCATCATGGCGGCGGTGAAGCTCCTCGCGGCGGCGGTGTTCTCCCTGCTCGTGCTCGCGCTGTCGAATCTCGCGCGGAATCCGGTGCTGAACTACCTCGCGGGACTTGCGCTCTTCGGGGCGAACCTGCTGCTTTCGAGGCTTGACGCTTCCCACGCGGCGGCGCACCTCAATCTCGTCTCGGCGTCGGCGGTCAATTCGCTGTTCACCCGGTACCGGGCGGTCGACCTCTTCGGCGCGGCGGCGGGGATGGTGCCGGTGATGGTCGTTCTCTTCATCCTTCTCGCGTCTGCCGGGGCGGCGGCGTCCGTTCTGCTCCACGCGAAGGGAGGGGCGGAGATCCGGATCGGCCTCATCGACACCACACTCTCCCTGCTCATGACGGCGGCCGCGCGGATCCGGGGTTTCTTCACCGAACGGCGGCGCGGAGAACGGCGGGTATCGCGGGCCTATTCGCTCTCGCTTTTCCGGGCGGAGGTGTTCAAGACCCTTGTTTCCACCCGGTTCCTCGCCCTGCTCCTCGTTCTTCTGGCGGCGAAGGGCTGGTATTCCGCCCGGCTCTACGAAGCGAAACCCTCCTACGCCGACGCGGTGTACCGGGAATATATGACCGAGCTCGAAGGCCCGCTGACCCCGGAGAAATCCGCATGGATCCGGGACGAGCGCGCGCGGCTGAACGGGCTTCTGGCGAAGAAGGAGGTCATGCAGGAGAAGTATCTCCGGGAGGAAATCACCCTCGGCGAGTACCGGGAATACCTCTCCGAATACTCCTCCGCCGAGGCGCGGTCCGATCTCTTCACGGTGATCGAGCGGCACGAGGCCTATCTCGCGGCCCGGGGATCCGGCTGGTTCCTCTACGATACGGGCTGGCGGCGGCTCTTCTCCGGGGACGCGGATCTCTTCCTCTATACGGCGATCCTTCTGCTCCTGACGGGATCCTTTGCCGGGGAATACGTGTCGCGTTCCTCGGCCGGATCCTTCGCGCAGATCCTGCGGGCGACGAAGCGCGGGCGGGACGAGACCTTCCGGGCGAAGCTCGTCTCTTCGGGAGTGATCGCGGTGCTTCTGGCCGTGCTCTCCTGCGGGACCGATCTCTTCTTCATCGGGAAAAACTACGAACTTCCGTCCCCCGGCGCCCCCGTCGCGTCCCTCGAGCTTTTCGGAGCGTATGGGGGGGACCTGTCGGCGGCGGGATACGCGGTCGTGTATGTGCTGCTCAGGATCGCGGGGGCTCTTCTCATGGCGATGCTGGTCTGCGCCCTGTCGGAGCTTCTGGCCAGGTATCTGCCCGTCCTCGGCTCGGCGGTGGCCCTGACGCTCTGCCCGGCCCTGTTCGCGGCCTTCGGAGTCCGGGCGGCGGAGCGGGTGAGCTTTCTGTCCCTGCTCGCCGGAACGCCCCTCTTCCTCGATTCCGCCCGTCTCGACCTCTTCGGCTCCGGCTGGTCGATGCTCGCCCTCTGGATCGCCGCCGCCGGGATCGCCGTAGCCGCCCTCATGTGGCCCGCGAAGAAGATGTTTACGGAGTGAGGTGGGAAGATGAAAAAGGCTCTTGTCTGGCTCCTGCTTGCCCCTCTGCTTCTCCTGGCCTGTGAGAATCGGGAATCCCCGCAGTCCCGCAGCATGGCGGATCGTTATGTGTTCCGCAGTTCGGACGGCCGTCCTCTTTCTGACAGCCCGCGGGATCCGATCAAAACCAATCCGGTTTCGGGAGCGGCGACCCATGTTTGCATCGACCCTTTGTGTTCGCATGATTCGACGGACTGTCCTCTTTTCGGGATCCAATCCGCTCTCGTCGGCGGCGACAAACTGTACTATGTGACCGGAGGCCTTTCCGTCTCTCAGTATACCGGGGAGAAAAGCGGCCGGTGCGAAATACGATCTTACGACATGCGGGACGGGGCCATCGATCATCTGGCGTCCGGCGAAAATGATATTGTCCTTCTCGGCGCATATCGGGACGCGGTTTATTTTATGACGGCAATCCGGGAGGAAGAAAATGAAAGGTTCCGTTACGCCCTGTTCCGTTCCGACGGGAAGAAAACCGTTGAACTGCCGCTTTCCCGCGAGTATCAGACGGTCGGCGGCGGGATGAGTACGGCGGATTTTCCGTTGATCTACGCGTTTGACGGCGACAGGATCCTGTGGTACGCGCCGGGAGAAAACGGGATCGATTTCTACGCCACCGATCTGAACGGGGTCATGACCGAAAGATTCTCCCCGGCAAATCCCCGTATCATGAACGGACACTATGCGGACGGATTCGCGTATTACGCCGCCGCGGAAAGGAGGCCGGAGGGAGCGGATGAACCGGAAGCCCTGTTCCGCCGGACGAACTCCCGCGAAATCCGGCGATGCCGTCTGGACGGGAGCGGGGAGGCAACGCTGTGCGGGAACGCCGCGGCCTGGATCCTTGCGGGCGATACGATCTACTACACCGTCCTCGAAGAAGAACCGGAAACTTTTGAATTCAACGACATGAAGGAGACAAACTGGCTCGGCGGAAAGATCTACGCGGTCGGAACGGACGGGAGCGAAAACCGCCTCCTGTGTTCACTGGAGTATGATCTGGACATGACGGACACCAAAACGTTTCTCGGCGCTTTGACGGAGGATGGAGCAACGTATCTCTGCCTCGCTTTCCGGGATTATCTTCCGAATAATTTCTATTCGTCGGGCTATGAATACGGTTTATCGCCCGACACGTTGATCGTGAATGCGGCAACCGGAGAAATCAGAATCGTTTCTGCGGAGACGGGAAAATGAAAAGAAAGACGATTATCCGTTTCGTTGTCATGCAGGTTTTGATCGTTCTCCTCCCCTCCTGTTCCCCAAAATCCACGCCCGCGCCCTGGTACAACCGCCCGGACGGATGCCAGATCGGGGAGACGATCGTCCTCAACGCCCCGAGCTGGAAAAAGAATGTCTATCACGAGGGATTCGACCGGCCTTCGGGGCTGTGCCGGGATCCTCTCTGCGCCCACGACGGAGCGAACGGCCCCTGTCCCGACGGGGAGACGATGGGGATCCCGCGGCGGTTCTGCACGGACGGCGAGACCCTTTTCATGCTCGCAAAGAAGATCGAAATCGGAAGTCCGCGGTACGGGATATACGCCGTGGACCCCGCGGGAGTCGATCCGATGCGCCCGCTCGCGGAGACCGAAAACGCCGGGACTTACGGTCTTTCGGTCTTTACCGCGGACAGCCGGTATCTCTACTACGCGAACAGCCTGTACCGGGAGGGAGCCGATCCAAACGCGGAAACCTCGTACCGCGGGGATCAAGTCCTCGAAATCATGCGGGTCCCGAAGAACGGTGGCCGGGCGGAGAGCGTCTTCGGCAGCCTGCCCGTCGGAGTCGGATTTTCCGTGGACGAAGAGAATTATTATCTGACGAATGCCTCCGACAGTAGGGACGTCGCATGCGAGATCATCCCGAAGAGGGGCGGAGGATCCACGCTCGTCCCGGCGCCGGATGGGGTGCGCTTCGGGTCCCTGTTGTACAGCGAAAGGGGATATGCCGTCTTCCTCTGTTCGGCGGAGTCCGTTTTCACCACCGTCACGGTGACGGAGCGGATCGACCGGAGCGCGATAGCCGTGATCCGGGACGGACGGGCATTCATCGCCGCGGATGACGTCAGCGCGTACTGCACCGTGTTCCCTTACGACGGAAAGATCTGGTTTTCGCCGTTCTATTACGAATACGAGGAAACGAAGGAACTGCCCACCGGAAACGGGGACGAGACGGTCGTGACGGATATTTACCGGCTCGGCGACGGCACGGTGGTTTCCCTCGATCCGGCCACCGGAGAAAGACACCGGTACCGCGTCGAAGGCGGCACGCTGATCGGCTTTTCGGACGGGGTACCGCTCGGAGAGGGAACAGACGAAAACGGCGAACCGGTGATCGTGCGGCTGACGCTCACGGAAATCGACGGGGAAGGAGATTCAAAATGAAAAAGACAGTTCTTCTGCTTCTTGTCCTGCTGGTCCTTCTCCCTTCCTGCGCCAAAACCCCTGCTGTACAGCCCCTCTGGTTCAACACCCAGTACAGATGTTTCCTCGGTTCCACTGCCTATATCAGCGACCTGCTCTACGTCAAGTCCTATACCCCGGAGGGGATCCGGGAAGGGCTCTGCCGGGACCCGCTCTGTAAGCACGACGGGAGCGACGGGATCTGCCCGGACTCCAACCAATTTCATTTCAAGGACCTTGTCACGGACGGAAGCTCCCTTTATTTCTCTGGCATGACCGCCGATTCCGTGACGGGCGCGTTCTCCCGGGAGCTTTACAGCCTGAACCCAGACGGGAGCGCGTTCAAAAGGATTTGCAAAACCGACATGACCGGGAGCGATTCGCCGGACTTCAAGGTCGGGGGCGGATATCTCTGGTTCACGCAGGGACAGTACGACGAGGACGCCCCGGAGGGAGAGCGCGAAACCTTCTCGATCCTGCGCGTACCCGTCTCGGGAGGGGAACCGGAGACCGTCGGAGAAGGGTATCTGTTTGCGCCGGGTTTCGCTGTCAGCACGGATGGGCAGACGCTCGCGGTCATCAATGCTTCCTTTTCGTCGAGACCGGTGAATGCCCCTGCGTCTTCGGAAGGGGAGTGGATCGAACTCACCGACATGGAAACGGGAGAAAAAACGGTGGTCGATCCTCCCGCCGCGGACGAAGGACTCGGGTTTCTCGACTGGTGGCAGGGGGAGCTCTGGCTGAGAACGCATAAAGACAGGATGATTTCCTTCACCCGGGATTCCGGCGAAGCCGTCGAGCTGAGGCGGAGTGACTGGGTCCTCTACCGTCTGCCCGCGGGGGAAAGCAAATTCGTCCAGATCGCCGAGGCTGACAGCGGCTTCGTCTTCGGAGGGAATGCCGTTTATTACACACGGACGGAATCGGAATACCTCGGCACCAAGCCTATGCCCACCGGACGACCCGGGGAGATGGTCGATTCCGATTTCTTCGAGACAAAAACCGTCGCCGTCGGATTCTGGAAGGACGGAGCCATCATGGAGGTCCTCCCGAACCTCCCGGAAGGATTCGAAATGCTGACCTTTACGGCGGGCGCGGACGGGATTCTATACGCGAGCATGACCGACGGCGGGCGGAATTATTATGAGACGGGAGAGATCAGCTTCGTCTCCTGCGCCTTCGATCCGGAGACCGTGACCGTGTTCCGGACTTTCGATCCGGTCCGGCTTGACTGAAAACAAAGAAAGGAACCGAACATGAAACGAATCGCTCTGCTGATCCTCTCGATCGTGTTGTGCGTTTTCCTCGCCGCCTCCTGCGAAAAGGGCGGCGCTTCCGATCCGGGGACAAAACCCGGCGGGAATACCCGGCCTCCCGTGCCCACAGCGACGGAACCGGCCGTCGACGATCTTTCGGACTGGGACGGTCCCGTGGTGACGGTGGCCTTTCCCTGGGACGGGGGAGATCTGAAGGATAAGATCCGGGAATTCGAGGAGAGCGGGGAAGTCCGGGTGAAGCGGATGGACTACTCCGTCCTCAACTCCGATTTCGATCCCTCAGCCGGGGAAGAGCGGCTCGCCCTCGATCTGGTGACGGGGAAGATCGCCCCGGACCTCGTCCTCATTCCCTCCGCGGCGGGCAGGCTGGCGGACGCCGTGCGGGAAAAGAATCTCTGGACCGACCTCGCCCCGCGGATCGAAAACGACGGTTTTCTGAACCGGGAGGACCTCTTCGCCTCCGTCCTCGCCTCCTTCTCGACGGCAGACGGGAAGATCTGGGCGCTCTCGAACGGTTTCACGGCGAACACCCTGATCGGGAATGACGCGCTCCTCGGAAGCTATGCCGGGCGGGAAGGCTGGACCCTCGAAGAACTGCTGGATTTCGCCGATTCCATCCCGCCGGACGTCGTTCTCGTCAGCCATCTCTGCCATGAACAGGCGGCGGACGTCCTCCTCGGCTCCGACGGGTACGCGCAGTTCATCGACCGGGAGGTGGGGACCTGTTCTTTCGACAGCCCGCTCTTCCTGCGCTGGCTCAAATTCCTCGCCCCCCTTCCGAAGGACTGGAACGAACTGACGGTGAAATCCCCCCTCGAATCGAAGCCCCAGGAGGAACGGTACGAACTGTACTACACGGGGAAGGTCGCCCTCGAAAACCGGATCTATTTCAAAGTGAATCAGATGGTGGAGGACGCCGCCGTGTTCGGAACGGACGCCTTCACCCGCATCGGATACCCGGACGCCGCGCAAAGCCGCATGAAGCTCGATTTCGACTGGACCTACGCGATCCTCAAAACCGCCGAAAACCCGGACGGGGCGTGGGACTTCATGAAGACCTTCTTCGAACCCGACCGGATGGGGGAGCCGCCGCGGCTGATGGTCCACGAGATCCCGGTTTTGAAATCCATCTTCGAAGAAATGACCGCGCAGTACAAAGATACGATATTCATTCAATATTTCTCCGGCGGGGGCGGGGCTGTGGCGAAAGGTCACCCGGACAACCCGCAGTCGGACGCGGAGCTCGATCAGCCGGGACACATGTACGAATTCACCGAGGAGGACGGCGAGCGGATCTTCGCGCTTCTCGATTCCGAGCAGGTGACGCGCATCGCGGACCGGACGCCCTCGGAGGTGCGGGCCATCGTGGACGAGGAGATCTCGGCGTTCCTCGGAGGCGCTTCGACGGCGGAGGGCTGCGCCGCGGCGATCCAGTCGAGGGTGACGATCTGGCTCGCGGAGCATAAATGAAAGGAGGATAAGATGAAAAAACGCAGAATCGCGGCGGTTCTATTTGCCCTCGCCCTGCTCCTCCCTTCCTGCGGGAAACAGCCGGAGAGCGAACGTCTCTTCTTCCGCAATTCAAAAGACGGATGCGCGCTGGGAGACCGGTTTTACAGCTGCCTCTTCATGAATCAGGTCACGGTCTATACCCCGGACGGGATGCGGAAAGGGCTTTGCGCCGATCCCCTCTGCCTCCACGACGGCACGGACGGGACCTGCCCCGACGACATGAGAGCCATGGTTCGCTTTGTTGTGACCGACGGGGAAAAACTCTATCTTTCGATCCTCGTCGATCCGGAAACGGCCGGGAAGAAGCCGGAGGACGGGGCGGTGAAGCAGATCTGGTCTCTGAACCGGGACGGGAGCGATTTCCGGCTGCTGAACTCCCGACCATCGGACAGCAGGTACTTCTCCGTACTGGAAGCCGCAGGAGGGTATCTCTGGTTCCCGGAAAGGCGGATCGACGAAGACGCGCCGGAAGGGGAGAACGAATACACGGTCCTCATGCGCATGCCCACGGAAGGCGGGGAACCGGAGGAGGCGCTCGACGAGAGGTTTATCCGTGGCCTGAGCTATGCGGTGAATCCGGACGCCTCGCATGTCGCCGTGATTTCGTATTCAAAGGCCGCCGACCTTGACAACCTCTATACCAGCGCGGGGCAGCAGGTCGAGATCACGGAACTCAAAACCGGGGAGAAGACCGTCATCCCCCCGCCCGCCGAGGATGTTTTCCTGTTCCGGGTACACTGGGCCTTCGGGGAGCTGTGGCTGGAGGCGGAGCAGGGTGGAGAACGGACCTATGTGCGGGAATCGGGGGAGGAAGTCTCCCGGCCGGAGGTCACGATGGTCCTGTACCGGCTGAACCGGGAGACGGAACGGTTTGAAGAGATCACAAGCACCGCTTCGGGATCGTATTGTTTCGGCCCGGACGCCGTTTGGTACGTGGATACGGAATCCGAATACCTCGGCACGAAGCCCATGCCCACCGGTGCTCCGGGAGGAAAGCAGGACTACGATTTCTTCGTCTCGAAAAATCTCGCGGTCGGCTGCATCCGGGACGGGAAAATCACCGAACGCGCGCCCGGAGAGGGGATCGAGCCCGGACAGGTCCTGACCCTGCTCGCGGCGGCGGACGGCGTGCTCTACGGGACGGTCTACGACGAAGGGAAGCTCTGGGAGACCGGCGAATACTTCAACCATGTCGTCGCCCTGGACCCGGAGACCCTCGGCGTGATCCGGGATTACGGTGATCTCAACTGAAAACGGATTTGAAAAAAAGAAAACCGGCCGGAATTCACGGAAAATTCGCGGAATGTTTCGACATGATTCAAAAAATCAAGCCCGTCGGATTGTATGATAAATATAAAAGAAACGACACGCGACAGATGATGAAGGCAGACGCAAACGGAGGAAACCATGAAACTTACACTTGACCGGGTGACGAAATCCTACGGCTCCAATCTCGCCCTGAACGCCTTTTCCGCGATCCTCGAACCGGGGATCTACGCCCTTCTCGGCCCGAACGGGAGCGGAAAATCCACCCTCATGAACATCCTGACGGACAACCTCAAGGCGGATTCCGGCTCGATCTTTTACACCTCGGACGGCGGCGTGACCGAAGACGTCCTGAAAATGGGCGTCCGTTTCCGGGAAAAGCTCGGCTTCATGCCCCAGTACCCGGGACTCTACCCGAACTTCACGGTGGAGCGGTTCATGTGGTATATGGCCGCGCTCAAAGGCATGACGAAGGCGGAGGCGAAGGAGCAGATCCCCGGGATCCTCGCCGCCGTGGAACTGGACGACGTGCCGGGGCGGAAGATCGGAGCCCTGTCCGGGGGCATGAAGCAGAGGCTGGCTCTCGCCCAGGCGGTTCTCGGAGATCCCGAGATCCTGATCCTCGACGAGCCCACCGCCGGACTGGACCCGAAGCAGCGCATTTCGATCCGCAACTATATCGCGAAGATCGCCTTCGACAAGATCGTCCTCATCGCCACCCACGTGGTGCCGGACATCGAGTTCATCGCCCGGGACGTGATCATGCTGAAAAAAGGCGTGATCGTGGACAACGCTCCCCCCCACGTCCTGACGGAAAAGATCGCGGGATCCGTGTGGATCGTCCCCTGCGCGGAGAGCGAGGTGCAGGCCTTCCAGAACCGCTTCCGTGTGACGAACATCTCCCGGGACGAGCAGAGCGGGGAGATCCTGCTCCGGGTGCTGTCGGAGGCCATGCCGGACGGGAACGCGAGACACGCCGCCCCGACGCTGGAGGACTATTACCTTTGGGTGTTCGGAGAGAGCGGGGGAGGCGAGGCGCAATGAAGAACGGAAAGACAGCCGTGAAAAACGCCCTCTGCGGCATCCTCGCCGGGATCCTGCCCCTCCTCGGCGCGGTCTCCTGCGGCTCCGGACAGACCCATCTGGAGGGCGGCGCGGGAGCTTCCGGAGGGAAAAACCGGCCTCAATACAATATCTATGCCTTTCGGATGGAGAACGGAAAGCTGAACTGGAATCAGCCCGGGCTCCCCTACAAAGTGAATCTTGTTTCCGGGAAGACCACCCCTGTCTGTACGGATCCGCTTTGTATGCACGACACGGAGGAATGTCCGTTCTTTGACTGCAATGGATGCGCTGTCGGCGAAGAGATCCTGTTTTACCGCCGCGGCTCTCTGTCCCGCTATGAGAACGGATTCCGCGGAACGGAAAAGCTCTGTGCCTGCGCAGTCGCCGACGGAGAAACAGAGGTCTTGCGGGAGTATGCGGACAGTCTCGTTTTTCTCGGCGTCCGCGGCGATATGCTGTACTATTATAGCGCCGCATGGAGCAAAGAAGGGGACGGGCTCGTCTGTACGTACAGCCTGCACCGGGCGGACGGAAAGAGCGGGACCGTCGAAGATCTGCCCCTTCCCGAAACCTATCGGACCGAGGGAGGATATATCGACAGCAGCGATTACCCGAACCTCTTGATGTTCGAGGGGGACACGATCTGGTGGACAAAATACGCGGAGGACAGGACGGCGTCGATCCTGCGCTCCGATCTCGACGGACAGAACTGGACAGAAGTCAGAACGGGTGTCAGGACTTTCGCAAGCGTCTATTCCGAGGGATACGGCTATACGGCCGGAATCGCGGTCGAACTGGAGGATCCGGGGGACCGGCGCGGGGAAAACGGCGGCGCGGTTACATACTCCCTCCGGAGGACAAGACCGGATTCCGGGGGGGAGCCCGAAACGGTCGCGGAAGATATAGGGAGCTCCAATTTCCTTGTGACGGACCGCCATATCTTCACGATGGAGGGCGTCTCACCCGTGCCGGAGGGGACGAAGATCAAAACCGACCCGTTTTCCTACGGCGGGGACGTCGGTTCCGAGATCCTGAACGGATGCCGCGTGTGGCGGATGAACCTCGACGGAAGCGAGCGGACACTTGTGGGTGAAACGGCGGAGTATTATTTTGCCGGCTGGCAGGGAGTCCCGGACAAGGTCCTGTTCGACTGTTACGAAGATGAAACCAACGACTGGCTCGCCTTCTTCTTTATGGAGCAGGACGAGAGCGGCAGGCTGGTCCTGTCGGAAGACACCCTGATCCTGAATGCGGCAACGGGCGAGTTCACGGTGAGTGAATTTGTCAGATAAAAGACCGCTTTCCGACGCCGGGGGGACGCAGTCCGGGCGTTCGGGGAGGAGCGGGAAGAAAGGAGCCCTGATATGAAGCTGTCCGCCGTATGCGCGTCCGTCCTCTGCCTCGCCGCGATCCTCTCCTCCTGTACCGTGCCGGGGCCGAAGCCGATCCATCTGGACGAGTATTTTACCTCCATGCCTCCCGCGGATACCTCCCTCGGGATCGAACCGGTTTACGCGGACGAGCTTGTCCCGGAGGGATACGAGCCGATGCGGGACGATCTGGTCCTGAGGTTCAGCGTCGGAGACACGGAAAGGCATTATCTCGTCAACCCGTATTCGACCCGGACGGTCCCGCTCTGCCATGATCCCTTCTGCACCCATGAGCTCGACGCCGAATGCTGCCCGGAGGTGATGCTGTCCTCCTTCTCGCCGATCCTCTGGTGGAACGGCAAATTCATCCTCTGCGGAGCGGACACCGCCGAGATCGACTGGAACGAACCCGACGGAAACGGCGGCTGGATCGTCACAAAGAAAACCGTTCCCTGGGGCGGGATCGGCATCATCCGCTACGACCCCCTCGCCCTCGGGAGGAAAGCGATCCTCAGGGCCGAAGACCGTCCCGACTCCCGATCTCCCTTCATCGACATGACCCTATACGGGGACGATCTGTATTATTACGACCGTGTCTTTCTCGAAGACAACAGCCTCCGAGAACATCTTTACCGGCTGAATCTCAAAACCGGGAAGATCGCTGATCTCGGGGAGTATCTCGGATACCGGCATGTCATCGTGAAGGCGGGGTATATCTGGAATTATTACGGCTTTCTGAATCTGAACGGCTCCGATCTGTGGGAAACGAACGCGGATTACTGGATCCGGTGCGATCTCGACAACCGGAATCCCGAAAGGATCCCCGTCCGGCACGAACCCTGCGCCGATCTCGACGGATATATCATGCCCCGCGCCGATCCGCTGGAGGGTCCCCTGCGGTATCTCCTCTATGTCGGGGACCTTGAAGACCCCCATGTGTACGAGGCGCAGAGGGGGATCCTCAGCTGGGAGAACGGGGCCGCCGTCGAAGAGGAGCTGACCGACGACAACGAGGCGATCCTGTTTTATCACGATTACCGGACGGGGGAGGACGGAAGGATCCTCGAAGACTGGAACACAGAATACACGGACTGGATCCCGTATCTGACCTGCGTTTACGCGGACCGGTACGCGATCTTCGAAATGCGCGAGCCGCCGAAGGGCAGGAATACCCAGGGACGGCTCCGGTTCTACGTGCGGGCGGACATCTTCACGGGGGAGTGCGCCTCGATCCTGGCGGAGAACTGAAACATCTACATTTGGACATATTTTTTGCGGATCCGACTTGACAGCGGTGCGATTCCATGATACAATATAGTACAACCGTAAATTAAAGGGGCCCGCGGAGACGGGGAAGAGCCGGAATCCGAGCTTTTACACGGAATGATCGAAAATCCTGTAACGCTTCCGGTCCCCCGGAGGTTATACCTGTTGAAGACGCCGCATGTCTCTCCGAAAAAGCGGCGCGGAAACGGAGAAATAAGATGAAACCTGTCCGACGCATCCTGAGCAAACGGAAGTCCGCCGCCTGCATAAGAAGTCTCCTCCTCATTCTTGTCGTACTCCTCTGCCTTTCCGCCCCCTCCTGCCGCCGGGATCCCTCCGTGGACGCCGCGCTGCTCGACAAGGCGGAACAGGCGGCAAATAAGCCCGCGCTCCCGCATGACGCCGAGGAATACACGGGCGACTGGGCCCCGGAGACGGTCTACTCCCCCGGGGATCTCTCCGACATCGAGGGGATTCGCTACATTCACGCGCCGCTCGCAAATTCTGCCGGGGACGGGATGTGGTACTGCCGGGTCTGCACCTTCCAGCAATACCGCCGGGAGGACAGCGAAGGGACCTCCTGGGGCACGGCATGGCTCCATAAGGTCGTCAATCTGGAGACAGGCGAGGACCGCGCGATCTGCCCCGACCCCCTGTGCAAACACATTCGGGAAGAGTGCCCCTATGTCGATCTGAATTCCCTTGCTTATGCGGACGGTGCGCTGTACGTTCTGCGGGACGAATTCACGCATACCGGCGAAGGGGAGTCGATCAAACTCTATTGGATCTCGACAATCGAACGCCTCGATCCGTCCACGGGAGCATTTGCGGAACTGGTGCGAATCGGCGACAAAGCGACGCTGGACGAAGAGAACCATATCCTTACGAACGTGTCGGTCGAAAACGGAAAGCTCCGTTACAAGCTCCTGACGCAGACGACCGACCGGGAAAACAAAACCACAGGGACGACCGGCGTTTTCGTGCTGGCCGACGCCGAAACAGGCAGGACGATAAAGGAAATCCCTATCCCGCAGGACCTGATCGACGCGGAGGTTTCCATTCTTCGGGAGAACGCGGACGGCTTCCTGTGCAGCGACACCGTGAACGGTCTGTACAGGACGGACGGCGCATTTCAGAACCGGGAAAAGATCGGGTCTGACGTCGACTGCGAGCGCATCGGTCTGAACGCCGTCGATACGGTCACGGGAGAGATCTTCCTTGACCTCTATACCCCCTTAACCGCCGAACAGAGGGCCGCGTACCGTCAGGGGACCAGGCGGCTCGGACGGCTCGTTGGGGACGAA
>CACZNC010000021.1 GCA_902782445.1 uncultured Ruminococcus sp. | reverse complement strand
TATCAGGGTTATCCTTCGCGAGCTCAATGTTACGGCTGACGGTAGCGAGAATTCCCGAAGGGGATTCTCGGGGGTGGGATGGATGAAGTCATGTTTGGAAAAATGGTATTCCCACCCCGTCGTTCGCATTCTACGGAGAGCGATCAAAACCCATGAAGACAGCTTTATAGAAGGAATATAGTATGAATTTGTTCCATTATACCACCGGACGGGGAAAAAAGCAATGGGGGAGGGGAAAGACGGCGGAGCCCGGATCCGGAGCGCGAAAAAACTCCGGCGCGGCGGCGTACCGTTCCGGAGTTTCGATTGTCTGCAGCGTCAGGCTTCCTCCCGCTCGAAATAGTATTTCTGGCGGTGGGTGCAGATGCTTTCGACGATCCCGACGCAGATGTAGGCCGAGAGAAGGGACGAGGGGCCGTAGGAGAGGAAGGGGCAGGTCACGCCGACGACGGGAATCAGGGCGAGGCACATGCCGATGTTCTCCACGGCCTGGATCAGGAACATCCCGGCGATCCCGATGCAGATATAGGAAGCGTAGTTCTTCCGGGTGCTCCGGGCGATCCAGAGGATGCGGATGATGAGGATCACGATGAGGGAGAGGTAGAGGAAGGTCCCGAAGAATCCGAACTTTTCCGCTACGATGGCGTAGATGAAGTCGCTCTGGCCGGCAGGGAGGCGGAAATACTTTGTCCCGCCGTTGATCCCCGCTCCCCGGAATCCCCCCGCGATGATGCAGTTCCGGCTGGCGATGGCCTGGAGCCCTTTGTCCAGCGGGTCGAGATCGGGGTTGAAGCCGAAGAGGATCCGGTTCTGCTGGACCTCGGAAAGGTGGTTCCAGACCTTCGGAGCCGCAAGCAGACCAGCGCCCGCCGCTCCCCCGAAATACCAGAAGGAAAGCCCGGCCCCGAAGAGCATGATGCCGAAGATCCCGATGTAGACCAGCGCCATGCCGGTGTCCCCCTGCCACAGCACCATGCCGCAGATCAGGCCGCCGTGCATCGCCAGTCCGAGGACGGAGAGCGGGTGGTTGATCTTGTCCCGCACCGCGTCGATGTGGAGGGCGAAGGAAATGATGAAGAGGATCTTGACAAACTCCGTCGGCTGGACCGAAAAGGTCGTGCCGGGGATCTGGATCCAGTTGTAGTTGCCGCTCGATCCGGTGCCGAACCGCTTGACGATCAGGATCAGGGCGATCGAGACCGCGTCCAGCACCCAGCGGAGCTTGCGGAACCAGGCGTCGTAGTCGAGGAGCATGATGATCCCCATAACGACGAGACTGCCTGCCGTCACGATCAGCTGCGTGCGGAAATACCAGGTCCCGAGCTTGAAGGAGTCGGAGGCGGCCCGCAGGGTCACAAGGCTCATGATATTCATGCCGAGAACGCAGAGCAGGACGATGGGATCCACGCGCTTCAGCTTTTCTTTGACGGTGATGGAGAATTCCTTCAGTTCCCGCTCCCCCCTTTCTCACGGATCGTTCTCAGCCGGGGCTTTTCAGCCATCAGTAGGCGATGCCCCAGTACAGCATGGATTTCGCGGGCTTGCCGCAGCAGACGCAGGTGTCGGCGATGTGCTTCTGCTCGAAGGGGATGCACCGGGAACCGACGCCCGTCAGTTCCTTTACCTTGTCCTCGCATTCCTCTTCGCCGCACCACATAGCCCGGACCAGACCGTCCCCGTGTTCGGCGAGCGCGATTTTGATCTCTTCGATGGACGTGCAGTCGTAGGTCCTTCTCTCGCGGTTTTCGAGGGCCTTCTGATACATGCCGTCGCGGATCTCGGTCATCTTCGCGGCGAGGACGGTTTCGAGCTCGTCCAGCTTCACGATGGTCTTTTCCATGTTCCAGCGGGTGACGACGACGCACTGGCCGGCTTCGATGTCCCGCGGGCCGAGCTCGACGCGGACGGGAACGCCCTTCATCTCGTATTCGGCGAATTTCCAGCCGGGGCTGTTTTCGCTGTCGTCCAGCTTGACCCGGTACCCGGCGGCGCGGATCCTCTCCGTCACGGCGCGGTTGGCTTCGAGCACGCCCTCCTTGTGCATCGCGGCGGGGATCACGACGACCTGGATCGGAGCGACGGCGGGAGGCAGAACGAGTCCGTTGTCGTCGCCGTGGGTCATGATGATGCCGCCGATCATGCGGGTCGTGACGCCCCAGGAGGTCTGATGGGGGTAGCGGAGGGTGTTGTTCGTGTCGGCGTACTGGATATCGAAGGCGCGGGCGAAGCCGTCCCCGAAGTAGTGGGAGGTCCCGGCCTGGAGAGCCTTGCCGTCGTGCATCATGGCCTCGATGCAGTAGGTGTCCTCGGCTCCGGCGAATTTGTCGGAGGGGGTCTTCGCGCCCTTGATGACGGGGATGGCGAGATCCTTCTCGTGGAAGTCGGCGTAGATGTTCAGCATCCGCACGGTCTCTTCCCTTGCCTCCTCCTCGGTGGCGTGCATGGTGTGGCCTTCCTGCCAGAGGAATTCGCGGCTGCGCAGGAACGGACGGGTGGTTTTCTCCCAGCGGACCACGTTGCACCACTGGTTATAGAGCTTCGGCAGATCGCGCCAGGACCGGATGATGTTGGCGTAGTGCTCGCAGAACAGGGTTTCGGAGGTGGGACGGACGCAGAGACGCTCGGTCAGTTCCTCCGTTCCGCCGTGGGTGACCCAGGCCACCTCGGGCGCAAAGCCTTCCACGTGGTCCTTCTCCTTCTGCAGGAGGGATTCGGGGATGAAGAGGGGCATGTAGACGTTCTCGTGCCCGGTCTCCTTGAACTTCGCGTCGAGGATCTTCTGGATGTTCTCCCAGATCGCGTAGCCGTAGGGACGGATGATCATGCATCCCTTGACGGAGGTATAGTCCACGAGATCCGCTTTCTTGCAGATATCGGTATACCACTTCGCGAAATCCTCGTCCATTGAGGTGATGTCCTGAACCAGTTTCTTGTCGTTTTTCATGGGTTTCCTTTTCCTTTTTATTTATCGGAGTGATTTTATATATACAGGGATTCAGAGCTTCTTCAGCCGCGCGTAGGTGGCCATGAGCTTTTTGGTGCCGACCTTGTCAAAGGCGATCTCGTACAGCGTGTCGCCGCCCATCGGTCTTGCCGTGAGCACCACGCCGACGCCGAAGGTGACGTGACGGACGGTGTCGCCGGGCGCGAAGGTCTCGCCGGAGATCTTTTTCGGTTTTTCGAGGGCCGGGGAGGGCTTCGAGGTCTCGTTGACGAAATAGTTGACCGGCTTCATCTTCGCGGGACGCTGGCGGAGCTGCCGGAGCTCGGCGTCGTCGGGAAGTTCTTCTTCCATTTCGCAGAGCCCCTCCGGGATCTCCTCGATGAAGCGGGAGATCGGATTGGCTCCGGTCCGGCCTCCGAGCATCCGGTCGCGGACGTGGGTGACGACGACCCTCTTCTTCGCCCGGGTCAGAGCCACGTAGGCGAGCCGCCGCTCCTCCTCGATCTCCTCGGGGTTGAGCAGGGTCTGGAAGCTCGGGAAGATGTTCTCCTCCATGCCGGGGAGGAAGACTTCGGGGAATTCGAGGCCCTTCGCGGAGTGCACCGTCATCATGACCACCGCGTCCGCCGTCTCGTCGTATTTGTCCACGTCGGAGACCAGGGCCACGTCTTCGAGGAATTCGACGAGGGTGGGTTCTTCGGCCTGATCCTCGTAGGACCGGGCGGCGGCCACAAGCTCCCCGATGTTGTTCATGCGTTCGTCCCGTTCGTTGAGATCCGTCATTTCGGAGAGCATCTTGTTATACCCGCTCTCCTCGGCGACGAATTCGATCAGCGCGGAGACGGACATGGAGGCTGCGGCCTCCCGGAAGCGGTCCATCATGTAGACGAAGTTCACCATCTGGTTGGCGGTGGCGGAGGAAATCGCGCTGTACCGCTTGACCCGGCGCAGGAATTCTAGCAGCGGGCATCCCTCCTCGTAGGCGAGGGCTTCGGCGATCTGGACGGACTTGTCCCCGATCCCGCGGCGGGGGGTGTTGATGATGCGGCGGAGGCGGAGGTCGTCGTTCGGGTTGTTGATGAGCGCAAGATAGGCGATGAGATCCTTGACCTCCATCCGCTCGAAGAAGCGCATCCCGCCGAGCATCCGGTAGGGGATCCCGGCCTTGGCGAACGCCTGCTCGATGGAGCGGGACTGGGAGTTCATGCGGTAGAGCACGGCGTAGTCCCGGTATGTTCCCCCGTTCTGCACGCCCCGGGAGACGGTCTCCGCGATGTAGCGGGCCTCGTCGTTCTGGTTGCCGAGGTATTTGACGAGGATCTTTTCGCCCTCTTCCCCGGCGGTCCAGAGCGTTTTGCCGAGGCGGCCCTCGTTGTGGGAGATCACGCTGTTGGCGGCGTCGAGGATGGTTTTCGTGGAGCGGTAGTTTTCCTCCAAGCGGATCACGGCGGTGTTCTCGTAATTCTTGTCGAAATTGAGGATGTTTTCGATCACCGCGCCCCGGAATTTGTAGATGGACTGGTCGTCGTCGCCCACCACCATGATGTTGCGGTATTTCGCCGAGAGCAGAAGGGTCAGCTCGAGCTGGGCGCCGTTCGTGTCCTGATACTCGTCGACCAGAATGTAGCGGTACCGGTTCTGAAGCAGCAGGCGCACGTCCTCGCACTCGGTCATGAGCCTCACGGTCTGCATGATGATGTCGTCGAAATCGAGCAGGTTCTGGGATTTCAGCTTTTCGGCGTAGAGGCGGTAGACCTCGGCGATCTGGCGGTATTTCACGTCCCCGCCGGCCTTCGCCGCGTATTCCTCGGGTCCGACGAGCCTGTCCTTCGCGCGGCTGATGGCGTTCTGCACGGTCTTTACCGGGAGGAGTTTGTCGTCGATCCCGAGCTGTTTCATGCAGAGGGTGATCTGCTTCTTCGAGTCGTCGGAATCGCAGATCGTAAAGGACCGGTCGTAGCCGATCTGATTGCCGTACCGCCGCAAAATCTGCACGCACACGGAGTGGAAGGTGCCCGCCCGGATCTCGGAGACCTCCTCGCTGTCCTCCCCGAAGACGGCGGCGATGCGGTTCTTGATCTCCCGGGCGGCCTTGTTCGTGAAGGTGATGGCCATGACCTGCCAGGGCGCGGGGGGATTGACGGCGAACCGGGTGAGATATTCCCCGAGCTCTTCGTGCGGAAGGGAGGCGGCGGACCGGATCGCTTCGACGGCCTCTTCGGTCACGTTTGTCGGCACAAGGTCCGCGCGGTAGGCGTCGCCGTAGCGGATGATGTGGGCCAGTCGGGTGACGAGGACCGTCGTCTTTCCGCTCCCGGCTCCCGCCAGCACGAGCAGGGGACCGTTCACCTGATAGACCGCCTCCCGCTGACGTTCGTTGAGGGATTCGTAGTACTGGTCGAAGAGCGCTCTTTTCGCGGAAAGATACGCTTCTCTCAACTTTGCATCGGACATGAAAACACGCTCGCTTCGTTAGGATATTCAAAAATATTATACCACATGAGAAGGGATTTTTCAAGGGATAGGCAGCCAACATTTTCGCGTCCTTCCCCTCTTTTCCTGTTTTTCTCGCCGAAACCGCGTTTTTGTTCATATAAATTTCACATTCTTATGGTATGATCTGACTGATAACCCATCACAGGCGGAGGAGCGATATGGAACGGCTCTCATTTGCAATCGACGCCGCGCGGAAGAAGGAATACGATCTTGTCGTGTGCGGCGGCGGGATCGCGGGGTGCGCGGCTGCCCTCGAAGGAGCGCGGCTCGGGCTGAAGACCCTGCTCGTCGAAAAGACCTGTCTGCTCGGAGGACTCGCGACCATCGGGCTCGTCAACTATTTCGTCCCGATGGACAACAGGCGGGGACGTCAGATCTGCCGCGGGATGGCGGAGGAATTTCTCCGTCTCTCGATCCGGTACGGGTACGACACGCTCCCCGAAGTCTGGCGGGAGGGCGAGCCGGAGAAGCCGACTTCCGTGCCGTATCACACCGGGTACGATCCGAACCTTTTCGCCATGCTCCTCTGCTCCCTGCTCGACGAAGCGGGCGTGGATATCCTCTTCGACGTCACGGCGGCGCATCCCGTCATGGACGGCGGACGGATCACCGGGATCGTGACGGATTCGGCGGAGGGATTTTCGTTCTATCCCGCCCGTCAGGTGATCGACGCCACGGGGGACGCCTCGGTCGCCGCGAAAGCCGGGATGCCCACGGCGGACGGCAAGAACTATTTCAGCTATTTTCCCCGGGAGATCACCCTCGATTCGTGCCGGGACGCCGTCTCCTCCGGCAGGATCGACCGGGCGATCCGGACCGTATCCGGCGGGAGCGCGAATCTCTACGGGGGCGGGCATCCCGAGGACGTGCCGTTCTTCTTCGGAGCGGGGGACGGGACGCGGAGCGATTACTTCGTCCGCAATCAGAAAATCGTGTCCGAGCGGTTTGCCTCCGGCGGGGACCGATTCTCCCGCATGCTCGTGATGGCACCGATGACGGCGCAGTTCCGCACGATCCGGCGCATGGAAGGGGACACGGTCTTACACGAAGAGGACGCCTACCGCCACTTCCCCGACGCCCTCTGTACGGTCAACGACTTCGACCACGCGGATTTCCTCTATGAAGTCCCGCGTTCGGCCATGACCCGGCGGGGATTCGACAATCTGACGGTCTGCGGGCGGGCGGTCTCCGCGGACGGATTCGCCTGGGATATCGTGCGGGTGATCCCCCCGGCCATCCTCACCGGTCAGTCCGCCGCCGTCTGTGCAGCACAGGCGATCGCGGAAGACGTCCCGGTCGCCGAGGCGGATATAAAGAAGATCCAGTCGAAGCTCGAGAGCGAGGACGTCATGGTCTCCTTCGACGATTCCCTCGTCCCGGAGAGCTGGGACCCGGCCGTCCGCCGGCACGTGGACAAACGATAACGCAAGGGAGGACAAGCGCATGAAAAAGAGTATATTTGAAGGGATCGCCGCGGGCGTCTACATCGGGATCGGAGGCGCGGTGTTCCTCGCCTGCGAAAACAAGGTGATCGGATCGGTCTTCTTTACCGTCGCGCTCCTGTCGATCTGCCTGACGGGGATGCAGCTCTTCACCGGCAAGGTCGGGATGATCGTGACCGCCCACAGCCGCGCGGACGTGATCTCGCTCTTCGGCTGTCTGCTCGGGAACCTACTCGGGACCCTGCTCTGCGCCGGTTTCGCCCGGATCGGGGTGCCCGGACTCAGGGAGCGCGCCCTTGCCGTGGCTTCCGCGAAGCTCTCGGGGATGCCGGGGGACTTCGTCCGGGTGATCTTCGCCGGGGTCCTCTGCGGGATCCTCATGTACACCGCCGTCTGGGCCTACAAGCAGAAGAACACCGTCTGGGGGATCCTCTTCTGCGTGCCGGTCTTCATTCTGGCGGGATTCGAGCACTCCATCGCCGACATGTTCTACGTCTTCTTCGCCGGGACCTTCTCGCCCGCGGAATTCTTCTCGCCGAACGGATTCTTCTTCCTTCTGCTCGTCGTGATCGGCAATTCCCTCGGCGGGATGCTCGTGCCCTTCCTCTCCCTCCTCGGAAACGGGAAGCCGAAAACCTCCGCCTGACCGTACCCCGTCCGGGACCTCATCCGTTCCGGGCGGATTTTTCTTTTTTTTCCAACTTTTTTCCTTTTTCCTGTAACGATCCGTCCTCCGGGGCGGTTATACTCTGACGGAGGTGAGTCGGATGACAATTGAAGACAGGCCGTCCGCCGCCGTGTGGGAGTGCGCGAAGGACGCGATGACGGGGGAAGCCCTCCGCATCCTCCGGAACCGGGCCGACGCGGAAGACGCCGTGATGGACGCGATGGAGCGGATCGTGAAAAATGAAGCAAAATTTTTTCCGCTTTCCCGTAACGAAAGGGTCGCTTTAGCGGTTATCTATGTCAGAAACACCGCGATCAATCTCTACAACGCCAACCGGAAAAGGCCGCTTCCCGTCGATGAACTGCCGGAAGGGCCGGATCCGTCGGCTTCCCCGGAGGAGACGGCGGTTTCGGAAGACGCGGCGGAAAGGCTTCTCTCCCTGATCGAGCGGATGCCGCCCGTTTACCGGGACCCCTTGATCCTCGCGGCGAAGTATGAGATGACGGTCAGGGAGATCGCGGCGGTTCTCGGGATCCGAAGAGGAACGGTGCGCACCAGATTATCCAGAGCGAGATCCTGGCTCAGAGAACACGAAAGGAGCGGACTATGAGCGATTTTGACAGAAAGCTGAAAGTGGCGGCAGATTCGTGGGTCGAAAAGGAAGCTGGGCTGCGGGCGGATTCACCGTCTCCCTCCCCGGAACTGGACGCCCGCGTGAAAGCTCTGCTCGCGGGGAAAAACGGAAAGGAGACAATCGAAATGAAACAAGGAAAAACAGGAAAAAGGTGGACTGCCCTGCTCGCCGCGGCGGTTGTTCTCGTCGTCATGAGCATGGCGATCGCGGCGGCGCCCTTCGTGCGGTCCTTCCTCAACTCCCGGATTCTCACGGAGGACGGAGTCGAGCGGCTCACGGAGGTCCCGGAGGGCTGGATCGGGGTATGGACGGCGGAAGACCTCGACGCGGTACGCTTCGGTCTCGGGGAAAACTATATCCTGATGGAGGATATCGAATTTTTCCCGGAGGATTTTGAAGACGGCGGCCGGTTCGCGGGGGGCTGGATCCCCATCGGAACGAAAAGGGACCCCTTCGTCGGGATCTTCAACGGCAACGGGCACACGGTCCGGGGGCTCTGCGTCACGAACCAGATCTTCTCCCCGGGGGATCCCGCGCGGTCCTACGTCGGGCTGTTCGGGTACTGCGAATTAAACGAATTCAGGCCTACCGATAAGTATCCCCGGGATACCGAACCGGCGGATATGATCCCGCGGGACATCGTGACGGATATCCGGGGGTATATCAAGAATCTCGGGATCGAGGACGCGCGGATCGAGGCGGAGTACACGGCGGAGGATCACAGCCACGTCCTCTCCGTCGGATGCGCGGCGGGGTATTCCGCATTCATCGTCGGGTGCTATGCGGATCGCGCGGAGATCGACGTCACAGTCGGCGCGGATATGTTCGCCTACGACGAGAACGATCCCCTCTGGCAGTACGGAAGTGATTTCCTCTCCGATAAGGTGGACGCATACCTCGGCGTGGGAGGCGTCGCGGGATCCTCCTATATGGCGGACGCCTGCTGGTCCGGCGCGGATATTTCGGTCACGGCGGATTACCCGATCGACGGCGAACCCTCCTATGCCGGGGGTGTGGTCGGGCGGACTTCCTCCTGCACCTCCTCGTACTTCTGCGGGACGATCTCGGCTCCCGGTGATATCGACCGCGGCGTGTGCTTCATCCCGGAGGACGACGTGCCGCGGGTGCTGACCTATCCGATCCTCTCGGAGATCATGGACCGGCTGAACGCCCTCAGCGGCGAGGAGGTCCGGGTCAGGGAGCGGGAGACCCTCGACACGTGGGGGACGGAAAATCCCGAGTATCTCGAATACCGCTTCACAAAGCCGAGCGAGCATTTCTTCGCCTTTTACTGCGAATGCGTCTTCGCCCGGGATATCGGACAGGATCTCTTCACCTCGGACGCGGCGGGGGAATCCTTCTACCTGCTCGATCCCTCCGTCAAGTCCCGGGAGCTTCAAAGTCTGCGGAATCAGATCCGCGAGGCTTTCCCGGACGGATCCTTTGCGGAGTTCTGCCGGGAGAACGGGCTGAAATACGGATGCTACGAGACCCACGATCTGCGCGCCGACCCTCTGCCGGACTTCGAAGGCTTCGGCTCCCCGGTCTGGAAAACGGGCGGGAACGGGCTTCCGGTGCTCTCGATCTTCGGCTGACGGGCGGATCCCTGCGTCATATCGAAAAATCTGCTGAAATTCCATGAAAAATTTGCCGGATAACTGGCAAAATCGCCCCTTCTGTGGTACAATGTGGATGAATTCCATCCGCGCGCACAGGAGGGGCTTTTCGTGTCCAATCTTCTCATCGCCCTGATGATCCTGATCTACACCTTTCAGGCGGCGTTCTGCAATCTCTACGCGAAGCACTATCCCGGGAAAAAGAAGTATGCCTCCCCGGTCTATTCGGTGATCTACGGCCTGCTCGTCGCCCTCGGGACCCTCGTCTTCGCCGGGTTTTCCTTCCAGCCCTCAAAGATCGTTTTGATCCTCGGGATCGTCAACGGCGCGACGCTCGTCGTGTACAACACGATGCTCATCAAGGCGGCGGACCTCGGGCCTTTCTCGGTGACGATGATCTTCAACCTCTCGGGCGGGATCCTCATTCCGATGCTCTGGACCGTGCTCCACGATCGGGAACCGCTCTCGGTCTGGCAGATGCTCGCCATCGGGGTGATGCTGGTCTCCTTCGTCCTCTTGAATCTCGAGGATAAGAAGGAGGGAGAGATCGGGAAGGTGTCCCTCCGGTTCCTGCTCACCATCTCCTGCCTCGGCTTTGCGAACGGGCTCTACGGGATCCTCATCAACGCGGCGGAGAAGATCTCGGAGGGCCGGGAAAACACGGAGATGATCGTGACGACCTTCGCGGTGTCGGCGGTCCTCGCGTTCGTCCTGCTCCTCTTCGAGGCGAGATCCGAGGCGATCCCCGCGTTCCGGCAGACGGCAAGATCCGCCTTCTCCGCCCTTTCCGCGTCGGTATGCGCCTGTGCGGCGGTGAATCTTCTGATGTACGTCCTCTCCCTCGTCAATCCCGCCGTGCTCTACACGATGGACAACGGGGGCGTGCTGATCGTGTCCGTCCTCTGGTCCGCCTTCTTCCTGCGGGAAAAGCTGGACCGGCGGAAGATCCTCGGGCTTATCCTGGCGATCGGCGCGATCTTCGCTCTGAGCATCTTATAAAAACAGTTTTCTTGCAATCAGTCCCATCCACCGCACATGACCCAAGGTCAGAAAGGAAATCACATGCAGAGAACCACTTACGCGGGAGACAAAACGGCCCGGATCTCCTTCCCCCTCGGCGGGATCGGAACGGGCTCGGTCGGGCTCGGCGGGAACGGCCGTCTGCTCGACTGGGAAATCTACAACCGTCCGGCAAAGGGCTCGCTGAACGGGTACACCCATTTCGCCCTGAAAGCGGAAAAACCCGACGGGACCCTCGTGGACGCCCGGATCCTCAACGGCGATCTGAAAGAGGACTACTCCGGCCAGCTCGGGATGAACTTCGGCCACGGTATGCCCGGCGGCACGATGGCGGGATTCCCCCATTTCCGCTCCCACGTCTTCGAAGGGAAATTCCCGACGGCGGAGATCACCTTCGACGATCCCCATTTCCCCGGCCGGGCGAAGCTCTTCGCGTGGAATCCGATGATCCCGCTGAACGACAAGGATTCCTCCATCCCGGCGGCCTTCTTCGAGATCCTCGCTGAAAACGGGAGCGAAGAGGAGCTGGACTTCACGGCGGCGTTCTCAGTCCGCAATCCGAACGGGGGGAGCGTGAACTCCTATTTCGAAAACTACCGGCTCCGGGGGATCAGGCTCGGACAGAAGGACGTGGGGGACGACGCGCCGGAGAAATGCGACCTCACCGTCGCCACCTGCGATCTCGCGGGATCGGAGCAGGAATACTGGTACCGGGGCGGATGGAGCGACGCGGTGGAGACCTTCTGGCGCAATTTCACCGAGGCCCCCGCCTTCAAGAACCGCCGGTACGACGATCCCGGGAACGGGGACCACGCGACGCTGGCGGTGAAGAAGAGGCTGAAACCCGGGGAGTGCGCCTCCTTCCGCTTCGTGCTGGCGTGGAACAAGCCGAACTTCGTCAACTACTGGAATCCCATGAAGGAGAAGGACGAAAACGGGAACGAGCGGGACGTCACGTGGAAGAACTACTACGCGACGGTCTTCGAGGATTCCGCCGACACCGCCACCTACGCCCTCGCCAACTGGGATTCGCTTCTCAGGGACACCGTCCGGTTCCGGGACGCCCTCTGGTCCTCGACCCTGCCGGACGAAGCCGTCGAAGCCGCGGCGAGCACCATGTCCGTATTGAAGACCGCGACGGTCCTGCGGCTGGAAAACGGGGAGTTCTACGGCTGGGAGGGGCTGAATCAGTCATCGGGCTCCTGCGAGGGGACCTGCACCCATGTCTGGAACTACGCCTACGCCCTCTGCTTCCTCTTCCCCTCCCTGGAACGCTCGATCCGGGATCTGGATTTCAAATACAACCGGGACGAAAACGGCCGGATGCAGTTCCGGATGCAGCTTCCCCTTGGACGTCCCCGCGGAAACTGGCGGGCCTGCGTCGACGGGCAGATGGGCGGCGTCATCAAATCCTGGCGCGAATGGAAGATCTCCGGGAACACGGACTGGCTGAAACAAAACTGGGAGGGGATCAAGGCCTCCCTCGAATACGTCTGGAATCCCGCGAACTTCGACGGCTGGGACCGGGATAAGGACGGCGTGCTGGAAGGACGTCAGCACCACACCCTCGACATGGAGCTCTTCGGTCCGTCCTCCTGGCTCGAAGGCTTCTATCTGCTGGCCTTGAAATGCGGAGCCGAAATGGCCAGGGCGATGGGTGAGGAGGACTCCGCCGCCGCATACGAAAAGCTCTTCGAAAGCGGCCGCCGCTTCACCGACCGGGAGCTCTTCAACGGAAAATGGTACGCCCAGAAGGTGGACCTCAAGGACCGCTCGATCCTCGAAAAATACCCGGAATGCGGAAACGCCCTCTCCTACTGGAACGACGAGGCGGGGGAGATCAAATATCAGATCGGCGAAGGCTCGGAGATCGACCAGCTTCTCGCCCAGTGGCACGCCGACATCCTGGGCCTCGGCGACGTCTTCGACCCGGCGCAGAGAAAGACCGCCCTCCGCTCGCTCTACGAAAACAATTTCGCCGGCGAAGCGCGGGAGAGGTACAATCCCTTCCGGCTCTACTCGGTGAACGACGAGCGGGGAGCCGTGATCTGCGTCTACCCGGACGGCGCAAAGAAGCCCGCGATCCCGATCCCCTACTGTCAGGAGACCATGCACGGATTCGAATACGCGTTGGCGGGGCTTATGATGGCGGAGGGCATGATCGACGAGGGCCTCGAGATCGTCCGTTCGGTGCGGGACCGCTACGACGGCGAAAAACGGAACCCCTGGAACGAGATCGAATGCGGGTCGAACTACGCGCGGAGCATGGCCTCCTTCGCCTTCCTCCCGATCCTCTCCGGCTTCGTCTTCGACATGACGGAAAAGCGGATCGGCTGGAAACCGCTCCGGAAAACGGAGGACTTCAAGTGCTTCTGGTCCCTCGACGCGGCCTGGGGCACGGTCTCCATCGGAAAGGACGGCATGAAGATCGAGATCCTCGGAGGCTCCCTGCCGCTCTCGGAGATCGTGACGGATCTTGCGGCCGGATCGGTGGAGATCGACGGGCGGGAAGTCGGATTCTCCCGGGAGGGCGATACCGTAAAGCTCGCGGAAGAGGCTCTCGCGCAGAAGACGGTGATCCTCCGCTGAATTTCCGGTTTTCACAAGAATTTGCGGATTTTTTGTGAATATTTTGTTACAGATATGCTTGACAGTTCCCCGTTCCTGTGCTATACTGGGGGCAATCAGAAATGAAAGGAGTTCCGGCCATGACAGTCGCAGTCCGTATTTGGAATATGGCGCACCTCGATTCTTATCCCGTACCTGTCAGCCCGGGACTTTTCCGTCATACCTGAGATTCTGATTTCATCACGATCCCCGTATACGGCGGCGTCCCGGAGAACTCGCGTCAGATCTTCGGAACGCCGTTTTTCTATTTCAAAAAGGGAAACGCGGCTTCTTGAAAGAAGCCTGGCAAGAACTTCTGAAATGGATAGGGACAGGCTATACCAATAATGTGCAGTCGAAACCTTGGCACACCAATTTAGCCATCCAACCTTATCAGAGTTATCGTTCGTGAGCTCAATGTTTTGGCTGACGGTAGCGAGAATTCCCAAAGGGGATTCTCGGGGGTGGGATAGCCCGTGTCATGTTTGGATTTATGGTATTCCCACCCCGTCGTTCGCACTCTACGGAGAGCGATCAAAACCCATATAGTTAGCTTTTAGAGCGAGAATTGTATCAGAAAGGAGACCCCCCGCCATGAACAGCGCATTCGAGGCCCTGAACGCCTACTACTCCGCCCGCAACGAGGACGAACGGTTCGACTCCCGGCACAATTCCGTCGAATTCCTCACAACCCTCGACTACATCGACCGTTACCGGAAGCCGGGAGACCGGATCCTCGAAATCGGAGCGGGGAGCGGACGCTATTCCCACGCCCTCGCGCGGAAGGGGCACCGGGTGGACGCCGTGGAACTGATCCCGCGCAACATCGAACTGTTCCGGGAGAACACGCGGGAGGGCGAGGACGTGACGGTCCGGGAGGGGAACGCCGTCGATCTCTCCTTCTGCGGGAACGGGGTCTTCGACATGACCCTGCTTCTCGGCCCGATGTACCACCTTTTCACGCGGGAAGAACAGGAAAAGGCCCTCTCCGAAGCCTGCCGCGTGACGAAACCGGGCGGGGTGATCTATGTCTCCTACTGTATGAACGAGGGGACCGTGGTCCGGTTCGGCTTCGGGCAGGGGAAGATACGGGAATGCCTCGGCAAGGGGATGATCGACCCGGTGACGTTTCAGTGCTTCTCCGAGCCGGAGGACCTCTTCGTTTTGTGGAGACGGGAGGACATCTTCGCCCTGACCGCTTCCCTGCCCGCCCGGCGGCTGCACTTCGTCGGGACCGATATGTACACGAATTATTTCCGGGAGATGGTCGACGGCATGACCGAGGAGGACTTCGCGCTGTGGCTCGCCTATCACAGGGCGATCTGCGAGCGGGAGGATCTCGTGGGGCTGTCGTTCCACACGCTGGACATACTGAGAAAGGAGAATGACGCATGAAATACCTGATCCGCAGAATGAGACCGGAGGACTTCGACGCCCTTCTGCCCCTCCAGAGGGAGATCCAGATCCTGCACGAGAACGGACGCCCGGATCTCTTCCGTCCGGGAGCCGTGAGCTATACGGAAAACGCATTCTTCTCCGCCCTCGCCGACGAAACCGGACGTCACGCCGTCTGCGCAGCCCTCGACCGGGACGGGAACGAAACGGAGCTCGTGGGATTCCTCTTCGCCTGGGTCCGACACAGACGCGGGCACCGGAACCTGAACGACGAGGATTTCCTGCTGGTGGACGATATCTGCGTCGAGGAAAGCCACCGGAGGCGCGGGATCGGAAAGGCCCTCTTCCGTTACGCCGAGGCAGCCGCGGAGGAAGCGAGATGCGGGCGGGTCGTCCTCGACGTCTACCGCTTCAACGAAAACGCCCTCGCTTTCTACCGGGCAATGGGATTCCGGGAAGAGGCGGTCCGGCTGGAAAAGGAATCGGAGGTGTGGGATGAAGACTGACCGCGAGGCCGTCCGCGCCTTTTACAACGAACACGCCGCGGGGGAGTGGAACCGGATCGGCGGACGCCCGGAATTCCTTTTGACCTGCCGGTTTCTCGACAGACTGATCCCGGCGGGTTACCGCGTCGCGGATATCGGCGGAGGACCGGGGCGGTATTCCCTCCATCTTGCGAGCCGCGGATGCCGGGTGACGCTCTGCGATCTATCGGAGGAGAACGTCCGACTGGCTGAGGAACGGGCGGAAGCCGATGAGATCCCGCTCGAAGCCGTCGCCGGGGACGCGCTTGAGATCACGGATCTCCCCGGGGCTCCCTTCGACGCCATGCTCTTCATGGGGCCCCTCTACCATCTTCTCGAAGAGGAGGAACGGGTCCGGGCCGTGGAGAACGCCCTTGGGATGCTCGAAACCGGGGGACTCTTCTTCGCGTCGTTCATCCTCACGACGGCGGATCTGATCGACGTGATGAAATCGGACAGCCGGTCCCTGCTGGAAGCGGATCCCGCGAATACCGGTCTGCGCGCGTCCGTCGCCGCCGGAGTCGGATATACCGGGGACGCCTTTACCCGGGCATATTTCGCGGATATTTCGGAGATCATGCCCTTTATGGCGCGCTTTCCGCTCGAGCCCGTCATGATCTTCGGGCAGGAGGGGATCATGAGTCCCTGCGAGGAGCGGATCATGGCGCGGTCCCCGGAGGAGATCGGACGCTGGCTGGATCTGTCGGAGGCTCTGGCTCCCCGGCCGGAATACTGGGGATTTTCGGAGCACCTGATGTTCGTCGGGAGAAAGAAGGGGGGATAAACATGCTGACACACAGGGGGACCCTGCCGCTCTTCACCGCCCGGCTCGCCCTCAGACGGTTCCGGCCCGGGGACGCGGAGGATTTCTTCGGCTGGGCCAGCGATCCGAAGGTGTCGGAATACGTCACCTGGAACGCCCACGCCTCCCTTGAGGAGACGGAAAACCTGCTCGCGGACTGGATCGGGCAGTACGATAAGCCGGATTACTATCACTGGGCTGTCGAGGGGGAAGGCCGCATGATCGGGACGATCTCCCTGATGCCGAAATCGGGTGGATCCGCGGAGATCGGGTACGGGCTCGGCCGGAAGTACTGGGGACGGGGATACGCCTCCGAAGCGGCCGCGGCGGTGCGGGACTTCGCCTTCGGGGAGATCGGGTTCCACAGGCTCATGATCCGGCACGTGCGGGAAAATCCGGCGTCGGGGGAGGTCGCCCTGAAATGCGGCTTCTCGGACGAGGGGATCGAGCGGGAGGCCTTTTCAGACAGGGACGGGCGGTTCCACGACATCCTCCGCGCCTCCCTGCTCCGGGACGAATGGGAAAGGCTGAAAGCGGGACCGAATACCGTCCTCGAAACAGAACGGCTGATCCTGCGGGCGCCCGGACCCGGAGATTTTGAAGGAGCCCACGCCTATTCCTCCGATCCGGAAAACGCAAAATACATCTTCTGGGGACCGAACTCGCCCGCCGACACCCGCCGGTTCCTCCGCCTCGCGCAGACGGAATGGGCCAAAAAGGAGCCCCGGCAGTATGATTTCGTCCTCGTCCGGAAGGAAGACAGCCAGCTGATCGGGGGATGCGGCCTGAGCGTTTCGGGCTCCCTCGGCGAGATCGGATGGATCCTCGGGCGGAGCTTCCAGCACAAAGGATACGCGACGGAGGCGGCCCGGGCGGTCCTCGGTCTCGGCTTCCAAAAACTCGGGCTCCGCCGGATCCGGGCCAGATGCGACGCGCGGAACGAACCTTCCTTCCATGTGATGGAGCGGCTGGGGATGAGACGGGAAGCCGCATTCCGATCGGCGCGTCCTGCCCGGGGAGAATGGAGCGACGAATACGAATACGCGATCCTCGGAGAGGAGTGGGGAGGATGAAGCTGGTATTCATCTTCGGCGACGCGGCGGCCGGGAAGATGACCGTCGGCCAGGAGCTTTCGAAGATCACGGATCTGAAGCTCTTCCACAACCACATGTCCATCGAGCCGGTGATCGAACTGTTCGGGACCTACAACCGGACAGTGGTCAATGCGTTCCGGGAGGCGGTGTTCACGGAGTTCGCGGAATCGGATCGGTACGGGATGATCTTCACGTATCTGTTCAGCTTCGATTCGCCGGAAGACTGGGCGTATATCGACCACGTCAGGGAGATCTTCGCGCCCTACGGGACAGAGTTCTATTATGCCGAGCTGATCGCGCCGCTTCCGGTACGTCTCGAACGCAACCGGAGCGAAAACCGTCTGGCCTGCAAGCCGTCGAAGCGGGATCTGGAGCAGTCGGAGACCCTTCTTTTGAAAACAGACGAAAAATACCGCTGCGTCAGCCTGCCCGGCGAGATCCCGTGGCCCCATTATCTCAGGATCGAGAACGAGCACGTCCCGGCAGAGGAGGCCGCGCGGATGATAAAGAACTCCTTCGGGCTGTGAAAAACCGCGATTCCGGCCCGAAAACCGAGGGGGGAGACTTTTCTCCCCCTTTTTCTTTGAATTTGCGGTAAATTTTCCTCCTCCGCCCTTTATTTACGCCCCGGAATGTGATATAATGAGAAAACGCACCCCGGCGAATTCACATCCGAAAGGTTTTTTGATATATGTGCGGTTTTGCAGGCTTTACCGGGATCATCGACAGGCGGGAAACGGTCATCCGCAAAATGGCGGACCGGATCATCCACCGCGGCCCGGATTCGGACGGCTACCACGTCGGCGGCGGGAGCGACCATGACGCCATCGCCCTCGGGTTCCGCCGCCTTTCCATCATCGACCTCGCGGCCGGATCCCAGCCCATGTACAACGAGGACGGCTCCGTGGTGATCGTCTACAACGGCGAGGTCTACAATTTCATGGAGCTCCGGGACGAGCTCATCGCGAAGGGGCACGTGTTCCGTACCCGGTGCGACTCGGAGGTCATTCTCCACGGCTTCGAGGAATGGGGCGAGAAGACGGCTGAAAAGCTCCGCGGCATGTTCGCGTTCGTCGTCTGGGACACGAAGACGAACACCCTCTACGGCGCGCGGGATCCCTTCGGCATCAAGCCCTTCTACTATACCTTCACCGACCGGGGGCATTTCATCTTCGGCTCGGAGATCAAGTCCTTCCTCGAACACCCGGAATTCAAGCCCCGGGTCAACGAGAACGCGCTGAGGCCCTATCTCACCTTCCAGTATTCCGCTACGGAGGAGACCTTCTTCAAGGGCGTGTACAAGCTCCCTCCGGCCCACTGGTTCACCCTGAAGGACGGGAAGCTGGAAAAGACCCGGTACTGGGACATCGACTTCACGAAGAAGACCTCCCTCTCCTACGACGAAGCCGCGGAACAGATCGACCGGCGCGTGCATGAGTCCGTTCAGGCCCACCGCATCAGCGACGTTAAGGTAGGATCCTTCCTCTCTGGCGGCGTGGATTCCTCCTATATCACCGCCGTCCTCATGCCGAACGACACCTTCTCCGTGGGATTCAATTTCGAGAAATTCGACGAGACCAGCGAGGCCAAGGAGCTTTCCGAACGGCTCGGCGTCGCGAACTTCCTCAAGCACATCACCGCGGACGAATGCTTCGACGCCTTCCCGAAGATCCAGTACCACATGGACGAGCCCCAGTCCAATCCCTCCTCCGTACCGCTCTATTTCCTCGCGCAGCTGGCCCGGGAGCACGTGACGGTGGTCCTCTCCGGCGAAGGGGCGGACGAGATCTACGCGGGCTACGAATGGTACGATCTGGATCCCGCGATGCGGAGATACCGGAAACTGCCGGGCTTTCTGCGCCGGGGAGCCGCCGGATTCGCCTCGAAGATGCCCTATTTCAAGGGCCACGACTTCCTCATCAAGGGAGCCGGGATCCCAGAGAACTGGTTCATCGGCCAGGCGCTGGTCTTCCCGGAGGACGAGGCGGTCTCGATCCTGAGAGATAAATACAGAAAAGGCCCTGCCGTCGGCGATATCACCGGCCCGATCTACGAGAAGACGAAGGGACTCTCCGAGCTCGAAAAGAAACAGTACCTGGATCTCAACCTCTGGCTTCCGGGGGACATCCTCCTCAAGGCCGACAAAATGAGCATGGCCCACTCGCTGGAACTGCGGGTCCCATACCTCGATAAGGTCGTGATGCGGGAGGCCGAAGAGCTTCCGGCAGGCTACAAGATCGACGGGCATGACACCAAAGCCGTCCTCCGCACCGCCGCCAACAAGACCCTCCCCGACGCCTGGGCCCACCGTCCGAAGAAGGGATTCCCGGTGCCGATCCGCCAGTGGTTCATGGAGGACAAATACTACGGATACGCGAAAGAGGCCTTCACCTCCGACGCCGCCGCGGAATATTTCGATCAGACCGCGCTCATAAAACTGCTGGACGACCACAGATCCGGCGCGGTCCGCAATCAGCGCAAGATCTGGACGGCCTACACCTTCCTCACCTGGCACAAACAGTTTATGGAATAATCGGGAGACTGGGAAAACATGGAAAAAACGCTCACGCCGGTCATCGTGGGGGCCGACCTCAACTGCTACAACGTCGCCCGCGCCTTTCACGAGGCCTACGGCGTCACATCCCACGCGTTCGGACGGTACGAAGTGTCCGCCACCAAATACTCCCGCATCGTGAAGTTCAAGACCGTGCCGAAGATGGACGACGACGCCGTGATGCTCGACGAGCTCCACCGCTTCGCAGACGCCCACATCGGGGGCAAAATGCCCCTCTTCGGATGCACGGACGACTACGTCGCGATGCTGATCCGCAACCGGGAGGAGCTCTCGGACTTCATCATCCCCTATCCGAAGAAGGAACTGCTCTCCTCCGTGGCGAAGAAGGCGGAGTTCTACGAGACCTGCGACCGCTTCGGGATCCCCTATCCCGAGACGGTGATCCTGTCCGGGATGACCTCGGCCGCCGATCTCACGGAAGACAAGCTCGGCTTCGGCTACCCGATCATCGTCAAGCCCTCTTCTTCGGCGGACTACTGGAAGCACGAATTCGAGGGGATGAAGAAGGTCTACACCGCAATCACCCCGGAGGAGGCCGCGGCCATCGTCAACCGGATCTATGGCGCGGGTTATCCCGATCGGATGATCTTACAGGAGTTCATCGCGGGGGGCGACGTGCAGATGCGGGTGTTCACCTGCTTCTCGGATATGCACGGAAAGGTACGGGCGATGTGCCTCGGTCACACCATGCTGGAGGAGCACACGCCGAAGGGCCTCGGGAACCACGCCGCCATCGTGACGGAGCCGGTCTCCAGCCTGCCCCTGACGGAAAAGCTCCGGGAAATGCTCGAATCCATCGGCTACACCGGGTTCTCCAATTTCGACATCAAGCTCCGGGAGGGGACGAAGGACGACTACCGCGTCTTTGAAGTCAACCTCAGACAGGGGCGGAGCAATTTCTACATGACGGCCGCGGGGCTGAACGTAGCCAGACTTGCGGCGGAGGTCTTCGAATCCGACGGGGACGACTGCGTCCGGGTGGAAAACTCCGTCTTCTGGCACCACATCCCGAAGAGCACCGCCTACCGCTACACCGAAGACCCGGAACTCGTGAAGAAAGCGAAGGAGCTCGCGAAGGAGGGAAAGGAATCCTCCTCCGTCTGGTATAAACCGGACATGCGCTTCAATCCGCTCCGCACGATCTGCGTCCTCGAACAGCTGAGACGGCAGAAAAAGAAATTCGCCGTCTACTACCCGAAAAAGGGCTGACCCGCCGCGCGTCGATCCAAAACGCGATCCGGCGGACCCGCGAAGGCTTGACAGAATGGAAGAAAAAAGAAAACTGCTCGGCATCATCGGAGGTCTCGGTCCCGCGTCCAGCGCGTATTTCTACGAGTACGTCACCGAGCACACGAAGGCCCGGCGCGATCAGGATCACATCGACATCATCCTCTCGAGCCGCGCCACCACCCCCGACCGCACGGACTACATCCTCGGCCGCTCCGACGAAAATCCCCTGCCCGCGATGGTCGCGGACGCGAAATCCCTCGAGACCTACGGGGCGACCGCGATCGTCATTCCCTGCAACACCGCCCACTATTTCATCGACGAAGTCCGCCGCTCGGTCTCCGTTCCCATGCCCTCGATCATCACGGAGACGGTGCGGCATATCCGGGACTGCGGGTTCAAAAAGGCCGCGATCCTCGCGACGGAGGGCACCATCCGCTCGGGATCCTACCAGCGGGAATGCGCGGCGTTCGGTCTGGACTGCGCTGTCCCCGACGAGGCGGGCACGAAACGGCTCATGGAAATCATTTACGGCGAAGTGAAAGGCGGGCGCATCCCGGACGCCTCGGAGCTCTATGCCGTGGCGGATCCGATGTTCGCGGAGGGCTGCGACTGCGCGGTCCTCGCCTGCACGGAGCTCTCCCTCATCGGCCGGCAGATGACCGGGGATCCCCGGATCGTGGACTCGCTCACGGTGCTGGCTTACACCGCCATCCGGCTGATGGGGCATGAAACCACGGGATTCCCCGCATCCTTTGACCGCGCTGAGGGGGAAAAGAACGCATGAAACTCGCAGAACTGCTCGAAGCGTATCCCTATTCCTTCCCGGGGGATCTGCCGGACGCGGAGATCTCCTCCCTCGAATACGATTCCCGGAAGGCGGGGACGGGCTCCCTCTTCTTCTGCCTGCCGGGGGCCCGGGCGGACGGACACGATTTCGCTTTTCACGCCTACGAAACGGGATGCCGCTGCTTCATCGTGGAGCGTGAAGTCTCCCTCCCCGCGGACGCCGTGCAGATCCGGACCGATAACGCGCGGCGGGCTCTCGCTCACCTCTCCGCCCGGTTCTTCGGAGATCCGGCGAAGGATCTGACGGTCATCGGGGTCACGGGGACCAAGGGCAAGACGACCACCGCGATTTTGATCTCCGAGATCCTCTGCGCCTGCGGGATCCGGTGCGCGTACATCGGGACCAACGGGGTCGTGATCGGGGAGAAGCGGTTCGAGACCGTCAATTCCACCCCGGAGAGCCGCGAGCTGCACCGGTTTTTCGCCATGATGCGGGATTCGGGGTTCACCCATGTGGCGATGGAGGTCTCCTCCCAGGCCCTCGATCATTACCGGGTGGAGGGGATCCCCTTCGATACGGCGGTCTTCACCAATCTCAGCGAGGACCACGTGGGCGAGGGAGAGCACGCCTCTTTCGAAGAATACCGGGACGCCAAGCGGAAGCTCTTCCTTGACTACGGTGTGAAGCACGTCGTGACGAACATCGACGATCCGGTCTCCGCCTATATGACGGAGGGAGCGGGAGGCAGGCCCGTCACGGTCTCGATGCTGTCTCCGGCGGACTACCGGGCTTCCGGGATCGAAAACTACCGGGACGAGACCTCCCTCGGGATCGACTTTTCGCTGGAAACGGAAGGAAAAACCGTCCCGGTACGCCTCCGCACGCCCGGCCGGTTCAGCGTGTACAACGGGATGGAGGCCATTGCCGCCGCCGCGATCCAGGGAATCAGGCCGGAGGATGCCGCCCGCGCCCTGCGTTCGATTTCCGTGAGAGGGCGGATGGAGATGGTGGACGCCCTGCCCGGGATCACCTTCATCATCGACTACGCGCACAACGGGATCAGCCTGACCTCCGCGCTCACCGTTCTGCGGGAATACGGCCCGAAGCGGCTGATCTGCGTGTTCGGCTGCATCGGAGGCCGGACCTATCTGCGCCGCCGGGAACTGGCCGAGGCCTCGACGAAGCTGGCGGATTTCACGATCCTCACCTCCGACAATCCCGACAATGAAAAACCGGAGGATATCATCGAAGACGTCCTCCGCTGGTTTGATCCCTCCGCCCTGTACACCGCGATCCCGGACCGGGAGGAGGCCGTCCGTTTTGCCGTCCGCACCGCCCGGGAAGGGGATATCGTCCTCTTCGCCGGAAAAGGACACGAGACCTACCAGATCGTCGAGGGGAAGAAGGTCCCCTTCTCCGAGAGGAAGATCCTGCTGGACGAAGCAGAAAAAGTCCTCATGCCCGTATAAAGGAAAACTGCCGCGCCTCCCTCTTTCGGGACTCCGCGCGGCAGTCTTTTTTCTGTTTGAATCACATTCCGTAGGCGGTGTCGGGTTCGCCGTCGCCGTCGGTGTCTTCGATGATGGTATCGACCGCGCCGTTGCCGTCGGTGTCAAGGTATACGGTATCGGCGTTACCGTCGCCGGTGGTGTCCACGAGATAGGTGTCGATCTCGCCGTCCCCGTCGGTATCCGCGCTTTCGAGAACCTCGATGGTGGCTTTCCGTCTTCTGTTGACGATGTTGACAACGATCACGGCGATGGCCGCGGCGGCGACGATGCATCCGATCACGGCGAGAATCAGCTTGATGAGGTCCTTCTTCGCCCCGAAGGTTTCCTTCGCCTTTTCCCCGATGAACTCGCCCACTTTCCTGACGATGATTTCCATGTCTGAAGCTCCTCTTGTGTGATTTGTTTTCGTACTTCCGTATTATTCTACCAAAGCTCGGCACGAAATGCAAGTCCGGCGGCGTGAAATTTACGATTCGTTTCCAATTCGTTCTTTTTCGCGGCCCTCCCTTTCCCTTTTCCGGACCGCCGAGCCTTGACAAAACGCCCCGTGACCTGATATAATAGGGGCAGTACATACGGGGGAGGTCGGAATGGACTATATACACGGCGTGAAGATCCGGGATATGCTGACGGGCATGGCGGTGGAGGGCTTTTTCATCCTGAAGGAAGCGTCCCCGCGCACCACGACTGCGGGAAAACCCTACCTCGCGGGCAAGCTCGGCGACCGGGACGGGATGATCGACTTTGTGAACTGGGATTACGCGGGGACCGTGGACGCCTCCGACGCGGGGCATGTGGTCAAGGTGCGGGGCGAGGTGACGGACTACAGGGGATCCCCCCAGCTCGCCGTCACGAGGATCCGCCGGGCGAAAACCGCGGACGGCTGGAAGGTTGAGGATCTCGTCCCCACGGCTCCCATCGACCGGGAAGCGGTAATGGCGGAAGTGCGGCGGCTCGCGGAATCCATCGGGGACGCGGACTACCGGAAGATCTCCCTTGCCATGCTCGACGAGAGGGGCGAGGTCTTTTCCCGGATCCCGGCGGCGAAGAGCGTGCACCACGGATTCGTCTCGGGGCTCCTCATGCACACGGCGAACATGCTGAAAACCGCGGATTTCCTCGCTCAGCTCTACGCGGATTCCGTCAACCGGAGCCTGCTTCTGGCGGGAACGCTTCTGCACGATTTCGCCAAAGCCGAGGAATTCGCCTTCTCGGAACTGGGGCTCGTGACGGAATACACGCCCCGGGGCAAGCTGCTCGGGCATCTCGTCATGGGTGCGGACGACGTAAGGAAGAAGGCGGAAGAGCTGGGGATCCCCGAAGAGAAGACGGTCCTGCTCTGCCACATGATCCTCTCCCACCACGGGGAACCGGAATTCGGAGCGGCAGTCCTGCCCCGGTGCGCGGAGGCCGAACTGCTCTACCACATCGACCTCATCGACAGCCGCATGGAGATCTACCGGGAATCCCTCGAAGGGGTCCAGCCCGGCACGTTCTCCGGGAAGATCTTCGCCCTCGACAAGGATATTTACAAGCACGTCTGATGGAACCCGCAAAAAACGCCCGGTCCGGACTCGTCTGAGTCTGCCGGGCATTTTGTTATTTGTTTTCCTTATACGAAGCTGACTTTATGGGTTTCGATCGCAAGATGTAGGATGCGAACAATCTTTGATTGTGATCTCACGAACAATAACTCTGATAAGGTTGGATAGCTATATTGGTGTGCGGACACAGACTGAACGAAATTGAGAGAGCCATTTTCCCTTACCCAGTTGAAGTTTCTTGCCGCTGAACTTGTTCAGCAGGGCTTCATTTCAAGAAGCCGCGTTTCTTTTTTTAGATTTATGTGAATTCATCCGACGGCCTCGAACTGGCTGCCCCAGAGGTCGGCGTAGAACCCTCCGGCGCGGAGCAGGTCGTCGTGGGTGCCTTTTTCGATGATCTTCCCCGCCTTCATCACGAGGATGATATCCGCTTCCCGGATTGTGGAGAGGCGGTGGGCGACGATGAAGCTGGTCCTGCCGCGCATCATGGCGGCGAATGCATTCTGGATCTTCATCTCCGTCCGGGTGTCGATGGAGGAGGTGGCCTCGTCGAGGATCAGCATGGGAGGGATGGCAAGCATGACCCGGGCGATGCAGAGAAGCTGTCTCTGTCCCGCCGAAAGCGCGCCGCCGTCGTCGCTGATGACCGTGTCGTACCCCTCCGGGAGACGCCGGATGAAGCTGTGCGCGTGGGCTGCCCGGGCCGCAGCCTCGATCTCTTCGTCGGACGCTTCCCTGCCCATCGCGATGTTCTCCCGCACGGTACCGCGGAGCATCCACGTGTCCTGGAGCACCATGCCGTATGCCCCGTGGAGGGAATCCCGGCGGATATCGCGCAGATCCCGCCCGTCGACGAGGATGGAGCCCGCGTCGACGTCGTAGAACCGCATGAGCAGATTGATGATCGTGGTCTTGCCGCATCCGGTGGGACCGACGATGGCGACCCGCTGACCGGGCTTCACCACGAGGTTCAGGTCCCGGATCAGTTCCCGATCGGGGACGTAGGAGAAATCCACGTGTTCCGCCCGCACTTCCCCTTCCGCTCCGGCGAGACTGACGGCTCCCGGTTTGTCCGGCGTCTCCCGGTCCTCGTCGATGAGGGAGAAGATCCGCTCGGCGCAGGCCAGGGCATTCTGCAGTTCGGTGATGACGCCGGAGATCTCGTTGAAGGGCTTGGTGTACTGGTTGGCGTAGGCGAGAAAGCTCGTCAGCCCGCCCACCGTCATGCTTCCGCCGATCACGGCAAGGGCCCCCGTGAGGCAGACCGCCGCGTAAACCACATTGTTGATGAACCGCGTCGACGGGTTGGTGATGGAGGAGAAGAAGACGGCGCGGAGGGAGGCTTTTTCCAGTTTATCGTTGATCCCGTCGAATTCGGCGAGGCAGTCCGATTCCCGGGAGAAGGCCCGTACCACCGGCTGCCCTCCGATCACCTCGTTGATCTGCGCGGTCAGCTCCGCCCTCGTCTCGGACTGGAGGCGGAACATGGAATAGGTGCGCCTCGCGATGAAGGCGGCGACGAAGAGGGAAAGCGGGGTCAGTACCACCACGGCGAGGGTGATGAGGGGATGGATCATGAGCATGAAAACGAGGGTGCAGACAATGGTCGCGATCCCGGTGAAGAACTGGGTGAACCCGAGGAGCAGGCCGTCCGCGAACTGGTCGACGTCCGCGATCACGCGGCTGACGGTCCCGCCGTGGGGATGGGAGTCGATGTAGGACAGGGGCAGGTGGGTGAGGGTGTCGAAAGCGTCCCGCCGCACGTCCCGGATCACCCGGTAGGCGACGCGGTTGTTGAGGGAGTTCATCACCCATTGGAGGATCCCGCAGAGGGAGGCGCAGATCCCGATCTTCACAAGGCACCGGGCGATCCCGTCGAAGTCCACGGTCCCTGTCCCGGTCATGCAGTCGATGGCACGGCCGCAGAGGATCGGAATGTAGAGGGACAGGCCGACCGTCGCTCCGGCGAACACGATGGTCAGAGCGAGCAGGGGGAGGCTTTTCCGGATGTAGGCGAGGAGGCGTTTCCAGGTTTCCCGCCGGCTTGTTTTGTTTTTCGCGTTTTTCATGCCGTCTCCTCCTTCCGGTACTGGGATTCGTAGATCTCGCGGTAGACCGGGCAGGTTTCCAGCAGTTCGTCGTGCTTGCCCATCCCCGCCACGCGCCCGTCGTCTAGAACGATGATCCTGTCGGCGTGCCGGATCGACGCGGTCCGCTGGGATACGATCAGAGTCGCGGGGCGGTACGGAAGGGAGGCGAGCTCTTTCCGCAGGGCAGCGTCGGTGGCGAAATCGAGGGCGGAGGCGCTGTCGTCTAGGATCAGGATCTCCGGCCTGCGGACCAGGGCCCGGGCGATGGTGAGACGCTGCCGCTGTCCGCCCGAGAAGTTCCGTCCGTTCTGTTCCACGGCGGAATCCACCCCGTCCTCCTTCGCCGAGACCACGTCGGCGGCCTGGGCGGACCGGATGGCTTCGGCGAGTTCTTCGTCCCCGGCATCCGCGCCCCAGAGCAGATTGGAGCGGATCGTCCCCCGGAAAAGGCTCGCCCGTTGGAGGACATACCCGATCTTGCCGCGGAGGGTCTTTGCCGGATAGGATTTCACGTCGGCTCCGTTGACGAGGACCGTGCCCTCCGTCGCGTCGTAGAACCGGGGGATCAGGGCGACGAGGGAGGTCTTCCCCGCCCCGGTGCCCCCGATGATCCCCACGGTCTCCCCGCGGCCGACCGTGAAGCTCACTCCCGCGAGGGCCGGTTCCCCTCCGGTGTAGGCGAGGGTGACATTCCGGAATTCCACGGCGGGGGCGTCCGGGTCCTCTGCGGGATCGGATTCCGGGAAGCTCATGGCCGGTTCCGTCGTGAGGACTTCGTCGATCCGCTTCATGCAGGAGACGGCCTTCGAGATCGAGACGATCAGGTTTGCGAATTTCACGAGCTCCACGAGGATCTGGGTCATGTAATTGTACAGCGCGACGGTCTGGCCCACCGTGAGCACGCCCTCGTTCACCCGCAGGCCGGAAGTCCAGAGCAGAAGGATGATCCCGGCGTTGAGGATCACGAAGGTCATGGGATTTGTGAGGGCGGAGATCCGTCCCGCGAAGAGCTGGCGGCGGTAGAGAGCGTCGTTGTGGGAGGAGAACTTTCCGCGCTCCCCCTCCTCCATGCGGAACGCCCGGATCACGCGGGCTCCGGCCAGGTTTTCCCGGGTGGATCCCGTGAGGCTGTCCAGTTCTCCCTGCACCTTTTTATAGGCGGGGACGGACGCGAGCATGACGCCGAACACCACCGCCCCGAGGACGAGGATCACCCCGAGGAAGATCAGGGAAGCCCGCGCGTCGATGGTGAAGGCCATGATCATCGCGCCGAAGACCACGAAGGGGGAGCGGAGAAGCAGGCGCAGAGCCAGATTCAGCCCGTTCTGCACGGTGTTCAGATCCCCCGTCAGCCGCGTGATGAGCGTGGGGACGCCGATCCGGTCGAGATCCGAGAAGGACAGCCGCTGGATCCGGTCGTAGAGGGTCCGGCGGAGTTTCGCGGCACATCCTACCGAGGCCTTCGCGGCAAAATACTGGGCGGTGATCGAGCACACGATCCCGATGAGCCCGAGGCCGATCAGAAGGAAAAAGCGGCTCGCGACGAACGCCCGGTCCCCCTGTGCGATCCCGCGGTCCACGATGGCGGCGACGACGAGGGGCACGAAGAGCTCGAACATGGCCTCGAGGAGCTTGAAGAGCGGCCCAAGCACCGATTCCAGCGCGTAGGTCCGCATGGTTCTGAATAAATTCTTCAACGGATCGGATTCCTGTTCCCGCATCTGTCCCATCCTCCAAAAACGCACGGCGCGATTTGTTGAATCTGTACATTTTCAAAGGGGAAAAAATACGTTATAATGAATCTGAACGGAAATCCGCACAGGATCCCGTTCGGATGTGATACAGTCATTATACCACAGCGGTCCCATCATTTCAAGGAGTTTTCACATGATTGACGTCCGTTATCCCACTTATTCGCTTCGCGTCGACGGCGCTTCGGTCGGCGTCTGCTACGACGGCACAGAGATCGCGCGGCTGGACGTCCGGTCGGCGGTCCACATGCTGAGCGGCGATTACGCGCAGATCCGCGACGAAGAACCGGAGGTCCCCGTCCTCGCCGAAGACAGGATCTCCGGGGCGTGCCGCACCTTCGTCTGGAAAGGAAAAAGCTCCCTCTGGGAGGAGAAGACCTACACCCTCGAAGCCTCCCCGATGCGCTTTGTCTACCGGGTCTCCGTGCGCGGCGAGGGGCGGATCGACGAGATCGAATACTTCTCCGGCAACGCGGCGGAACGCGACCACGGCAGCGAATACGAATTCCAGTACGGATTCTTCCCCTCCCAGCCCTGGCACAACGAACAGGACTACTATTTCAAGGCCTCCACCGCCTGCCACCGCTGGTCGGTTTTGATGGTGCCGCCGATGTTCTGCTATTCCTTCCGCTCCGCGGGACTGAAGCGTCAGCTGGCGTTCGGACTTGCCGCGAAGCCGGGAGAGCACAATTTCAACGCCTTCGACTACTGCCCGATCCAGTCGGGTTGGCACAGCCGGTTCCACTTCTCGGCCGATTTCTCCGGGCATACCGCGGTCTCAGGCGAATGGGAGGCCCCGCACATCGTGAGCTATCCCGCCGAGGACGAGTTCGACGCGATGCGGAAATACAGCGAATATTATTATGTCTACGGAAACATGCCGGTGCCGAAGATGGCCGTTGTGCCGAAGTTCTGGCACGGTCCCATCGCCTGCGGGTGGATCCAGCAGTTCGCGGAGCACGGACTCCCCGCAAGCGGATCTTCGGCTGCCCGTCAGGACGTGTACGAGGACTATGTGAAGCGGCTCCACGACGCCGGGCTCTATCCCCGCTGCCTCATCATCGACGACAAATGGCAGTCCGAATACGGCACGGATATCGCCGATCCCGCGAAATGGCCCGATCTGCGGGGATTCGTGGACGCCCGGCGCGCGGAGGGGATCCACACCATGCTCTGGTTCAAGATCTTCGACCCCGAGGGGATCCCGGAAGAGGCGGTGGTGACGACGGAGGACGGGGACAGGAGAGTCGACATCTCCCATCCCGCGTTCCTCGAGATCCTCGACGCCGCCCTCACCCGGATCTTCTCCTCCGCCGAGGGATGCTACGACTGCGACGGCATCAAGATCGACTACGCGTTCCAGATCCCCATCGGGAAGAAGTTCCGCACCTATTCCGGGAAGTACGGGGTCGAGTGGCTTTACGAATTCATGAAGCACATCTACGACAAGGCGAAGTCGATCAAGCCCGAGGCGATCATCAACTGTTCCCCCTGCCATCCCTATTTCGCCGCAGTCTGCGATCAGGCCCGCCTGCACGACTACAACCCGGACAACCGCAACTGCCGGGAGGATCTCTCGATGCGGGGGAAGATGTTCTCCATCGCCATGCCCGGCGTCCTGCTCGACACGGACAACGCCGGATTCAACACGAGCCGCGACACGATGCGCTGGATGCTCGATCAGCCTGCCGTCGGCGTGCCGGATCTCTACTGCGTCTCCCCTCTGCCCGGCGGCGGATTCGCCTTCGAGAAGGCTGAGCTCGACGCCATCGCGCAGGTCTGGCGGGAATACACCGCCCGGATCGACCGGATGTACGGGGACGAGGAATAAGGATCCCGGATCGAAACCAAAGAACCGGAGGAGCGAAACATGGTCAGACTCGACGGCTATATGGCCGGATGCAATCTCGGGCACTGGATCTCCCAGTACGGGAGGAAAGGGGCGGAGCACTTCGGGACCTACATCACGGAACCCGATTTCCGTCGGATGAAGGAATGGGGCTGCGACCACGTCCGGCTCCCCGTGGACTATTTCCTCTTCGAGAGCGACGAAGAACCGGGGGTTTACCGGGAAGAGGGGCTCCGATATATCGACAGCGCGATCCGATGGGCAAAGGGAGCCGGGCTCAATCTGGTTCTGGACCTTCACCACGCGCCCGGGTTCTTCTTCGGAAACGGGGCGAAAAACGATCTCTTCACCAACCGGGACAGTCAGAAGCGGTTCCTCGCGATCTGGAACTTCTTTGCAGAGCGGTATGCCGCCGAGGGGGACAATCTGCGGTTTGAGCTGCTGAACGAGCTGGTCTGGGAGGATTCGGGTCCGTGGAACTCGCTCTGGCAGGAGGCCGCGGACGTCATTCACGCCGTCACCCCAGCCCGCCGCGTGATCGTCGGGCCGAACCGCTGGAATTCGGTGAACGAGCTCAAAAACCTCGCTTTGTCCTCCGACCCGAATCTGATGTACACCTTCCACATGTACGAGCCGTTTCTCTTTACCCATCAGCGGGCGTCGTGGGTGCCGCAGAACGCCGCCTATCTCACCCCGGTGTCCTATCCCTTCGCCTTCGACGACCACCGGGGGTATTACGGGGACGGGATCCCGGAGCACATGGAGCGCGGCGGCACGGTGGACAGACGGTATCTCGAAAAGGTGATGCGCCCAGCCTTCGACTTCATCGAGAAGACGGGAAAGCCCCTCTATCTCGGGGAATACGGCGTCATCGCGAACGCGGACATGGACTCCGCCGTCCGCTGGCTGAACGACGTGGCGGACATCTGCATATCCCACGGGATCGGGCGGGCGGTCTGGAGCTATCGCGGATTCGCGCGGGTGACGGACGAAAACAACGAGGCCGCGGACGAGAGGATCATCCGGGCCATTGCGAAAGCGTGAGGAACATGAACGAAAAATCGGTTTGCCGCTACGATCTGCACGTCCACACTTACGAGGGCAGCGCGTGCGCCAGAAGCGTCGGGGCGGACATGGCGGATTTTTACAAATCAAAGGGATATTCCGGTTTCGTCGTGACGGATCACTGCTGGTCCGGCAACACGCGGGTGGACCGTTCCCTCCCCTGGAAGGACTGGCTCTCGGAATTCCGCAAAGGCTACGAGCACGCGAAGGAGAGAGGGGAGGAGATCGGGCTCTCGGTCTTCTACGGCTGGGAGTACTCCTTCCACGGGAACGATTTCATCACCCTCGGACTCGACAACGACTGGCTGCTCGAACATCCGGAAGTGACAGAGCTGGATCTGGTCGACTACCTGAATCTCGTGCGGGAAGCCGGGGCCTATGTGATCCACGCCCATCCGTTTTTCGAGGCGCGGTACATCCCCTACATCCGGCTCCTGCCGCATCACGTGGACGCCGTCGAAGTGCTGAACGCGCCGAAGACGGAGTTCTGCAACGAAAGAGCCCTCGAATATGCCCGGGCCTACGATCTCACCATGACGGGGGGATCCGACTGTCATTCGACGGACGCGAAAGCCCTCGCCGGGATCGAACTGGATCATCCGGTCGACTCCCTCGCCGGGCTGATCTCCGCGCTGAGGAACCGGGAACACCGCGTTTTCCGGTATGAGGACTGATTTCAGATAACTTTATTATCGGAATCGATCGAGAACGGACAGGAAAGAAAAGCAGAAGAAGAGAAAGGAGCATCCAATGAACGAAACGCTGAACACCCTGAAAACCCGCCGCGCCTGCCGGAAATACAAACCGGAGCAGGTGAAGGAGGAGGACCTTTTGGCCATCCTCGAAGCCGGGACCTACGCCCCTACGGGCATGGGACGGCAGTCTCCCCTGATCGCCGCCGTGCAGAATCCCGCGGACTACGCCGAACTGGAACGGCTCAACGGCTGGGTCATGGGACAGGAGAACGGGCATCCCTTCTACGGCGCGCCGACCGTGCTGGTGGTATTCGCCGACCCGAAGATCCCCACCTATGTCGCGGACGGGAATCTCGTGATCGGGAATCTTCTGAACGCCGCCGAAGCCGTGGGCGTGGATTCCTGCTATATCTGGCGGGCTGCCGAGGTCTTCGACAGCGAAGCCGGGAAAGCGCTCATGGCGAAGTGGGGCGTCCCGGAAGGCTTCCGCGGGATCGGAAACGTGATCCTCGGCTACGGAGCGGAAGGCGGAAAACGGGAAGCCGCGCCTCGCAAAGAGGGATATGTGATCCGCGTCTGAGTGATTCGTACCGGGAGCGGGGATCCCAAACCGGGCTCATCTTCCCCGCCCCGGTTTTCTGCGTCTGCTTACAGCTCAATAATCTATTTCTATCAAATCGGAGGTCTAGATGGCAGTCATTGTGACGGACATTCCCCAGAAAAGCGGGATCGCGCTGGGCGGCATCGGGACGGGATCGGTGGAACTCTTCCCGGACGGCGAATTTCACGCATGGCAGATCGCCAATCAGCCGAGGTGGGCGTCCCGCTGCTGGGAAAGCCCCGCGGACGACGGCGAGGGTTCGACTGGCGCCTTATCGTTCTGGGTGCGGACGAAGCAGGAGGGTTCTTCTCCCGTGGTGCGCAAACTCGGCATGAAGACCGCACCCGAGGACTTCACCTACCGGTTGTACCCGTGGAACAAGCCCGTGGAGCGGATCGTGTTTGACGGACGTTTTCCCGTCTGCGACCTCGCCTACCTCGATTCCGCGCTCCCGGTGGAGGTGAAGATGCGGGCGACGGCTCCCTTCGTTCCCCACAGTTCCGAGGACAGCGCGACCCCCGGGTTCTACCTGGATTTCACACTTGTCAACCGCTCCCGCCATCCCGTGACTGTCAGCCTGCTCTCGTCCCTGGAACCGAGCTTCTGCAACCGGGACGGATGCGTGAACGAAGTCGCGGCGGAGGGGGAGAGCGCGGAGATCTTTCTGAATCCCATACCAGCCCGTCCCTGGGAGGACAGGAGCCGGGAGGCCGACCGGGGTTCGCTCTGCTTTTCGGCGGAGGGGGGAGAGATCAGCTATATCGCCGGGGAATACTTCCGGTTTCTCCGGGAATACGTGGCGGACTCCGACCTCGGCGTGTCCCAGGAATCCTTCCTGTTCGGGTTCCGGGAGAAAGGCGAGCTTCCGAACACCGCCGCCGGGACACGCCCCGATCCGATCCCCGAACGGACGGACGAACTGACGGACGAGGCCCTCGGGCGCCGGATCGCCGCGATGAAGGAATACCCCTTCGCCCGCTCTCTGCTCGAACGAGTCGGAAAAGTGAACCCCGGATTCCCCGGGACGCGGGAGGAGAAGGAGGTCTTTCTCTCCGCCTGCCGTTCTTCGATGAGGAAGATGGGGGAGAGGTTCGGGTCCTGCGCGCTGTGCAGCCGCCTGACGCTGTCCGCCGGGGAGACGAAAAAGGTGCGGTTCGTGTTCTCCTGGTTCTTCCCGAATCATTACGGCGAATATCACAACCGTCTCGGACACTGGTACGAGAACCGCTTTTCGGACGCCCGGGAAGTCAACCGGTATCTCCGGGAAAACCGGGACCGGATCAAAGGCGGCGCCGAAAACTTCGCGTCTCTTTTATACCGCACAAGTCTGCCGGAGGCTTATCCGGAGTCGTGGAGCGGGCACCTGTCCACCATCGTCAAGGATTCCTGGTATCTGAAGGACGGCAAGTTCGGGCTCTGGGAAGGGCTCGGCTACTGCGGGTTCCACACGACGGACATCACCTATCATGCCTCCTTCGGACTGCTGGCCCTGTTCCCGGATCTTCAGCTGAAGCAGATGGAAATGGGGGCGGCGCTTCAGCGGGAGGACGGACGGGTGCACCACTCCTTCACCCCGGATCTTGAACACGTGGACAACGGATTCGATCGGGTGGACATGAATCACCAGTTCGTTCTGATGGTCTGCCGGGACTATCTGTACACGGGGGACCGCGGATATCTCGAACGGATGTGGGTCCCGGTGCAGAAGGCGATGGACTCGATGCAGCTGCTCGACGGGAACGGGGACGGGCTCCCGGATCGGGGGACGCGGCGCAACACCTACGACGCCTGGAACTTCGAAGGGACCCCCGCCTATATCGCAGTCCTCTGGCTCTCCGCGCTGAAAGCCGCACAGATCATCGCCGCCGTCATGGGGGACGAGGCGCGGCGGACGGAATGGGAAAAGCTCCGGGCCCGCGGGCAGAGATCCCTCGAGGAACTGCTCTGGAACGGCTCTTCCTATCTGCTCTGGAAGAAGGACGGCGAAGACGGAGCGGAATACGACGCCGCCCTCATGACGGATCAGCTGGACGGAGAATGGTTCCTCCGGGTCGCGGGCATCGGCGGTAATCTCCCGGACAGCCGGGTCCGTGCTGTGCTCCGCGAAGTCATGGAGAAAAACTACACACCGGACGGAGGGCTCGTCAATGCGACTCCGGCGGATCCCGTCAGCCTCATGACCTACCGCAACTGTCAGGCGGAGGCGAACTGGACCGGGATCGGGTACGCCGTGGCCGCCCTCGCTCTGACGGTCGGGGATCGGGAGGACGCGGACGCGCTGGTTCAGACGATCCACGCAAATCAGCTGCGGTTCGGCGCGCTCTGGAATCACTGGGAATGCGGATTCCGGTACACCCGCCCCCTCTCCTCCTGGACGACCATGACGGCGGCGTCGGGGCTCGCTGTGGACGCGGAGAAGAAAACGATCCGCTTCTCCCCCTGCGAATTCCCGCTGACCGTGCCGTTCGTGACCTGCTCCTCGACGGGGTGGGCGGTGTTCGAAAAAGAAAGAGCCGTCCTCACCGTGTGCGAAGGTTCGCTCGACGGCTGGATGGTCGAATGCCCCGACGGGATGGAGATTGTCGTCCGTCAGGGGTGACAGAAAACAGCATTCCCCCGGGTGTTTCGGACATCCGGGGGCTTTTTTCCGTTTTTCGGCGATTTTTGGTCAAAGGACATCGTATCCCCTCGCTTCCAGCGCGTTCAGGGCGCGGTCGAAGTCCTCCTCCCGGACGAGAATGTAGTCCGTGTTGTAGGTCGATACGGCGAAGATCCCGATCCGCTCCCCGGCGAGGATCCCGGATATCTTCGAGAGAATGCCGACGAGGGAGAAGTCGAGGACCCCGGCAATGCGGAAGGCCCTCCATCCGTCCTCCCGTTCGACGGCGTCCTCCGGCGCGTCTTCTGTTTTGCACACCAGCGAGAGTTCCTCGTCCGTTCTGGCGAGAAAGAAGAATTCCGATTCCAGGAGAACGGAAGCGAGGCTGGCGGGTTTGCAGACCGTCAGCGCATAGGGCAGTTTTTCGAGCGTCATTCTGTTTTCCTCCGCGGATCATTTGATAGGAAATCGGGAACAGAGCTTTTTTTCAGGATACGTTTTTCCCTCCGGCGGATCAAGATCCCCGGCGTTTTGAAAGTCTGAATTTTCCGTGAACGGAGGCGGGGAAAGCGTCGTCCCGGTCTGGATGAAAGACCTCCAGGCCTCAGAAACGGCACGGAAGACAAAAAATCCTCCTCCCCGGGGAAAAATCCCGGTCATTCTGTCGATTGTGCGGCGGAGACGAATATGATAAAATAGATGAAGACCGACAATCCGTTTCGGAGGACGCTGTGAGAGAGAAAATCAAACATTTGCTTGAGCGGTACTTCATCACCGCGATGGGGGCGATGGCGCAGGGCCTGTTCGCTTCCCTGCTGATCGGAACAATCTTCTCGACGCTGGGGAAATACACGGGGCTCGCCCTCTTCAACGACATCAACGCCTACGCTTCCCAGTCCTCCGGGATGGCCATCGGGGTCGCCGTCGCGCTCGCGCTGAAAGCCCATCCCCTCGTGATCTTCTCCTCCGCGGCGGTGGGATTCGCGGGGTACTCCATCGGTGTGGAGGTCGAAAAGATCGGCGCGGACGGAGAACTGTTCAAAGCCGCCGCCGGTCCCGCAGGCGCGTTCTTCGCGGTGATCGTAGCCGTGGAGATCGGGATGCTGGTCTCGAAGAAGACGAAGGTGGATATCCTCGTCACGCCCGCCGTCACGGTATTCGTCGGAGTCGCCGCCGCCCATTTCGTCAGCCCCTTCATCGCGCGGATCATGTACTGGCTCGGGACCTTCGTCAACACCGCCACGGAATACCGGCCCCTCCTCATGGGGATCGTGGTGTCCGTCGTCGTGGGAATCGTGCTGACCCTGCCGATCTCCTCCGCGGCCCTCTGCTCCATGATCGGGATCGCGGGATTGGCGGGAGGCGCGGCGGCCGTCGGATGCTGCTGTCAGATGGTCGGGTTCGCCGTGTGCAGCTTCCGGGAAAACCGGTGGGGCGGGCTGGTCTCCCAGGGCCTCGGCACCTCCATGCTCCAGATGGGCAATATCTGCCGTCGCCCCGCGATCTGGATCCCCCCGACTCTGGCCTCGGCGATCTGCGGTCCGCTGTCGACGCTGGTGTTCCGTCTGGAATGCGCGGGCGTCTCGGCCGGGATGGGGACCTGCGGGCTGGTGGGACCCATCGGGATCGCCGCCGTCACCGCAAACACCCCCATGATGTGGGCGGGGATTGCGCTCCTCTGCGTCGTCCTTCCGGCAATCCTCTCCCTGCTCTTCGCGGAGATCATGCGTAAGCTCGGATGGATCCGGGACGGGTGGATGAAGCTGGAAGTCTGAACCGCGGTATTCGGAGGCTCCGTCCGCATCCTGTGATTTGAAAACTCCCCTATGTCTTTCAGGACACGGGGGAGTTCTTTGTTTCGCCTTTATTCGCCGGCTTCGAGGGCGACGGCCCGGCCCGGTTTCAAATCGAGATCGAGACCGCCGTTTTCGAGGGTCCGGGTACACAGGAAGCAGTTCCCTTCCGGCGTGATCTCATAGATCCTGCAGGTCGAGAAAGCGGCGTCCGGGAGTTCCCAGCGTCCCGCCCGTCCGTTTTCCGAATAGGCAATGAACAGGCGGTTGTCCTCCTTGAGGGGCAGGATCACGTCGCCGCCCTGTTTCAATAGGATCCCGTTTTTCCAGATGGACCGGTCGGATCCGCGGCTCTCCACGCCTTCCGAGAAGGACGCGGTGTAATGACCGTCCTCCCCTTTTTCGAGGCCCGTTCTCTCATACCGGTTGAGGTAGAAATACGGGAGCTGATAGGTACAGAATTCTTTCAGGAAGGCGGGCGTCCAGTCCTCCGTGCGGATCCCCCGGGACATCCAGATATCCTCGCCGTGCATCGCGCCGTAATAGACCGCGCCGAGTTCCCCGTCCGTGAGGTGTCCGCTGTACAGGGACGGGGGGACGGTGAGGCATTCCTCCGGCTTCACCCCGCTGGTCCACCATGTGGCGGGGATCCGGCCGAGGGTGCGCATCGGGGCGTCCCGCCAGGAAGCGACGGGGAGGCTGTCCACGTGCTGCGCGTAGAATTTGCGGATCGGATGGCTCGGCTCGTCGGAGCGGAGTTCCAGTTCGCGGTAGGTGTATTCGGAGGTGACGTCGATCCCCTCCCCGCGGATGTAGTCGAGGATCGCGTTCCGGGCGGCGTCCTGCTCCTCCACCGTGGTCCGCGGGCAGAAGTTCTCCGCGATGCAGAAATTGTCGAGGTGGACGGTCCCCGCTTCCCGGACGGGCACGGTCTCGAGGAATTTCTCCCAGTATTTTTTGAACAGCCCGCTTTCCCAGAACTGCTTGTAGGAGATCTTATAGGCATTGCGTCCGTTGAAGACTTCGATCACTGCGGGCTCCCCGTCCGGGTGCTTCACGATGGCGCTTTCCCGCACGAATTCGGGATGGGATTCGTTTTCCCCGTATTCGTCGGCGAGGTTGCCGTGGACGCTGACGACCGTATGGAACTTCTTCGCCTCCCCGATCAGCCAGAGAAGACTCTCCCGGCCGTCCCTGTCGCAGTCCCGCTTCAGAAAATCGTTGACCTTGTGCATCTCCGGGTAGCAGTCGTCGTGGCCGAGGCCCTGCCATCCCACGAGATAGACGATCTTCTCGATCCCCTGCGTGAGCGCGTCGACCGTTTTGATGATGCCGAGGGCCTCTTCGAAGGAGATCTTCAGGTCGGACACGCCCCGGGTGAAATCGGGGGTCGCCAGATACATCTTCATCCAGAGGGTCTTTGAATAGTCGTAGTTGAACCTTCCCGTCATCTTTCGTCCTCCATTCCCATCTTTTCCGTCAGATCGCCGAGGGATTTTTCGTACTGTTTTTTCGTGATCGCGCCGTTTTCGAGGAAGATCCCGAGCATCCGCTTCTGCCGGAGATACAGTTCCCGGTTCTTTTCGGCGTAAGTCACGGCGTTCCGGCGCGGATCTTCGGTGCTCAGGGCGGGGCTCCCGATCTCCGAGAGTTCCAGATCCTCGATATCCACGACGCGGAAACCGTGCTTCATGAGGAGTTCCGCCGTCACGCCGGGGCCGTCGGTCAGAGTGCCGGTGAAGGTCCCGTCATACCGCTGTTTTACGCCGCAGCTGGGGCTTCTGGATTGCAGAACGATAAGATCGGGCTTTTCCCGCCGCGCGATCTCGAGAACCCTCTCCGCCCCGAGCCGGAATTCCCGGTCCACGCTCTTCCCCTCCCGGTTGACAACAACGCCGTCCCGGATCTCGGCGGGGGAGCGGGGAGTCGGCAGTCCGCCCATGACCTCCGGGCAGATTTTGACGATCTCATTCCCTTCGAAGAGGGCGACGGCTTTTTCGTTCCGGTTGTTTCCGCCGCTGTACTTGCACATCTCCCCGGCAAGGCAGGCGCTGAGCATGATTTTCATGACGTTTTCCCAAAGTCCTCCGAGATCCCCGGCAGTCCGAAAGAGGTTTCCTTCGCGCTGATATTGTATCATTTTTCAGGGGGGATTGCAATGGGGCGGCGGGATTTTGTCAAAGTTTCCGCTTTATGCGGGATCCGGAGGCTTTCAGCGCCTTGACTTCCGGGGAAATTTCCTGTATAATGATACAGGCGGGACCGCCCATCTTATTCATTTTTCGGAGGGCCATCATGAAATCCGGATTTTCGCGTTATGCCGCGCTGTTCCTTTCGCTCCTGCTCCTCGCCTCTTCCTGCTCCGAATCGGGGACGAATCCCGAGGAGACCGCGCCGGCCTCCGGGGGGAGTACCGAACCTTCCGTCGAGGAAATCGCGCCGGAGGAGACGACGGACGGGCGGGAACAGTACGCCCCCGATCTGCCGGAACAGAATTACGACGGATTCAATTTCCGCATCATGTCCCGGGACGACAGCATGCACACCTATCCGGTCCACACCCGGGACCTGCTCGTCGAAGAGCTGACCGGCGAGGCTCTGAACGACGCCGTGTTCGCCCGGAATACGAAGATCGAGGACGCCTACAACATCAAGGTGGTCCTCTACACCGAAAATGAAACCGTCAGCGAGACGACGCCGAACAATCTGGTGGAGGCCTCCGTCATGGCGGACAGCGACGAGTACGACATGCTCGCCACCCACATGATCTACGGGGCGAACTCCGCGGTCAAGCACGTCTTTCTGAACTACCGCGATCTCGACTACGTGGACTTCTCGAAGCCATACTGGAATCAGGCGGCACAGGTCGCCTTCTCCGTCGGGGACAACGCGTATCTCGCCCTCTCCGACTTCTGTTTCAGCTCCAACGACAACACCCACTGCATGGTGTTCAACAAGGCGCTGGCGGAGGACTTCGGCGTCGGCGATCTTTACAGCCTCATCAAAGAGGGCCGCTGGACCTACGACGCCTTCGGAAAGCTGGCGGAGACCGTGTCCATCGACGCGAACGGCGACGGAAAGATGACCGAGGACGACGTGTTCGGCTACTTCATCGGCGGCGGAAGCGGGCTCATCAACTGGATGTTCGCGGCCGGTCTGCATGTCACGGCGAAGGACGAGGACAACATCCCCTATCTCGACATGTTCTCCGAGAAAGCCGTATCCGTCTTCGAATGGGAATACGATCTCGCCCACAGGGACTGCACCTACTACGTGTCCAGCTGGGTCAGCCCGGACGTCCCGCGCATCTTCGGAGCCGACCATGCGCTCTTCATGACGACGCAGATCGGCGTGATCGAGGATCTGCGCGACATGGAATCGGACTTCGGCGTGCTCCCCTATCCGAAATGGGACGAGGCGCAGGAGACCTACGCGCACTACGTGGACGGACACGCGACGATCATGGCGATCCCGAAAACCTGCCGCGATCTCGACCGGGAGGGGATCATCCTCGAAGCGATGTCCTATGAATCCTACCTCTCCTGCCTGCCCATCTACTACGACGTGCTCATGACGAAGAAGAACGTCCGCGACGAGCAGTCCGGCGAAATGCTGGAACTGATCTACAACACCCGCGCCTTCGACTTCGCCTATGTCTACGACAATTTCGGCCTCTCCTTCACCTTCCAGTACCAGGTGGAGCGGGACAACCCCGATCTCGCCTCCTACTACCAGAAGAACGAGAAGGTCTCGAAGAAGATGATCGAGAAGAACATCAAGGCATACGGGGAAGGCTGATCCCGGATCCGCAGGAGGAAGGTCATGGAAATCGCGCTGAAAGACAAGATCCGCGGCGTGGTGTACGCCTATTCGCCGCTCGAACGCTGGAACCTGGTGAAGGAGCTCGGCACGGACTGGATCCGGCTGAACGTCCCCTTCCCCTGGACCGACAGGATCGGAGGGACCGTCAGCCCGCGGTGGGAAAAGGTGAAGGCGACCATCGACTCCGCCCACCGGGCAGGGCTCAAGATCATGCCATCGACCCCGACGATCTTCGGCTACCCCGAACCGGTCTGCGGGAAAATCGGGACGGAGGAATTCTTCTCGAACGTCCGCCGCGCCGCCTCCTTTATGGCGGAGGATCTCGGCGAGCGGGCCCATTCCCTCTGGCAGTGCATGAACGAACTGGACGGCTCCACCTTCTCCGGCGACGTCCCCCTCGAGATCTGCACGGAGGCCTGCCGTCAGACCGCCTTCGGCATCCGGGACGTCAATCCCCGCGCCGTCTGCGGGACCAATTTCTCCTGCTGGTGGGAGGGAAGCCGGCGGGCCGGGGAGATGCTGTTCCGGGGGGACCATCCCTTCGGGTATCTCGGGGACGACGGATATTTCGGCTCCTGGAGCGGTGGGACCGTCGAGGACTGGCCGCCGATCATCGACGACATGTGGAACGCCTTCGGCATCCCGATCCTCATCAGCGAATGGGGCTATTCCTCCGGCGGCGGGACCATGAAGCCCGAAGAACTCGGGATCCGTCCGAACAACACGGAAAACCTCGAACCGGTCTGTTACCACAAGTCCTGGGGCTACGAGCTTCCGGGAGGGCACTGCGAGGAAGTCCAGGCCGACTACATGCGCCGCGGACTCGAGATCTTCGCCGCCCATCCCCACGTCATGGGGAATTTCATGTTCTGCTTTTCCGACGCCGTGACCTGCTGGCACTGTCATCACGAGAACTGCCCCGCCGAATGCTACTGGGGTCTCTGCGACACGGAGTGCAGGCCGAAAAAGGCGTACTATGCCGCGCGGGACACGATCCGAAGACTGTATTTTTCATGATCCGGCGATTTTCACCGGGACAGTTTCATCCGATCAGCACGGGGACCACAAAATCAGAAAGGGACTCACCCCAATGCTCATGACGAAAAAAGAACGCACGCTGGCCGCTTTCCGGGGCAAGGAAGTCGATCACGTCCCCGTCTGCATGTGGAAGCACGTGCCGGGCGAATACTGGAATGACTTCGACCGGTTCGCCGAGGTGCAGGCCGCCTCTTTCCGCTCCACCGACGTGGATTTCATGAAGCTCTCCGCAGACGGATATTTCGGATGGCCCTCCCCCCTGCTCAATGGGATCGATAAAGCGAAGGATCTCTTGAAACTGGAACCGCTGGGAGGCAGTCACCCCTATATCCGGGGACAGATCGAACGCACGGCGAAGGTCATCAAAGCCCTGAACGGGGAGTGCATGGCGGTCTATCTGGTCTTCGTTCCCCTCTCCGCCCTGCGGCTGGTGATCGGATATCCGAAGATGATGAAGCTGATCCGGGAAGATCCCGAGGCGGTCATGTACGCCTGCCGCGTGATCGCCGAAGATCAGAAGCTCCTCGTCAAGGGCGTGATCGAGGACGCGGGAGCCGACGGAATCTTTTACAGCGTGCAGAACGGCGAGATCGACCGCTTCACGGCGGAGGAGTACCGCGCATGGGTGACGCCCAGCGACAAGGACGTCCTCGCATACGCCAACACCCTGAGCGAAAACAACGTCATCCACCTCTGCGGATGGGAAGGCGTCCCGAACCGGCTCTCCGTCTGGGAGGATTACAAAGCAGCCGTGGTCAGCTGGGCCCGGAACGTCGATCTGAAAGACATGCGGGAGGCGAAAAAACGCTTCGGCTGCACCGTCTGGGGAGGATTCGAAAATCACGCCGGTTCCCTTCTCTTCACGGGGACACGGGAGGAGATCGAACGGGAGACCGAAAACCTCATCGAAGAGGGCGGAAAGACCGGCTACATCCTCGGCGCGGACTGCAGTCTGGACGGTTCCCTCCCAGACGAGAGGATCCGGTGGGTCGCGGAGAAGGCACGGAAGATCTGATACTAATCTCAAACTAAAAGGGAAAACGCGGCTTCTTGAAAGAAGCCTAGTTATCGTTCGTGAGCTCACAATCATAGATTGTTCGCACTCTACGGAGAGCGATCAAAACCCATATAGTTAGCTTTTTAGAGCGAGAATAGTATGAATGAAAACAACCGCTCGGGAGAGTTCAATTCTCGGGCGGTTGATTTTTTTCTGCGCGCTGAAGGGAGGATAGCTATTTCCGTTTCAGCTTTTCAAACTGATACTGCGTGAAGAGGTTCATGATATCCCCACGACCTTTGGTCTTGATCGTGAAGATATCTCCGTTGATCATGCGGAAGGAGCCGTTTTCGACCGTCAGCACGAAATCCATGTTCACCATCACGCCGCGGTTGCACAAAAGGAAACGCCTGTCCCCGCCGATGTGTTTCTCAAAATCCGAGAACGTCGTGTTCGTGCGCAGCTTCACGCCCTCCGCCGTCACCACCTCGACCGAATGGGCCTGGGAGGACGCCGACATGATCTGGGACAGCGGAAGGGAGATGATGCTCCGGTCGACGCGGACGGAAATCGCCGCTTCGCTCTCGTCGAGAGAAGACAGCGCGTCGGTCAGAACGCGGGACAGAGCCATCGGATCGTAGGGCTTCACGAGGTAGTCGAAGGGATGGATGGAGAACGCGTCGAAGACGTATTCCCGCGAGGTCGTGTAGAAGATCACCAGAAGTTTGGAATCCATCGCTTTCAGCCTTGTGGCGAGCGCGATCCCGTTTTCCCCTCTGGAGGCACCGTTTTCCTCCGGCATGATGATGTCGATGAACGCGATCCGGTACCGTCCGGGGATGAACGAGCGCAGCATGGATTCGGCGTTCGGGAAAGCGTTGACCTCAACTTCCCTTTTCCCCCTGAACCAGGCGGCGATATCGGAGGCGAGCTTTTCCCGGTCCGATCTCGTATCGTCCACGACTGCGATGCGGTAATCCATGTCTGCGTTTCACCTCCCTCTTTTCAGTAGATCCGGTTTGCGGTACGGTGTTTTTTCGTCCTGCGGCGGATAAGACGGGAACAGTATACCATAAACCGGCAGGATATGCAAGAAAAATATCCAGATCGGACGGCAGCGGCGTCACAGACCCGGAAGGTTCCGGACCGATCCCCGCCGTGACGCCCTCATTCCCGCGCCAGCTTGTAGATCAAGTCGTAGGCGAACGCCAGATCTTCGATCGAACAGTGATTCTGGACGAAATGGGTCGTACAGACGATCCACCTCTTCCCGCGCAGAAGGCCGAAGACCCGGCGGATATCCTCTTCCAGTTCGTCCTGTCCCACAAGGCCCAGCTTCGTCTGAATGCAGATCCCGCCGAGGATGGCGAATTTGTCCTGATAGTTGTTCAGGTACAGATCGTAGGACATCCCCGCGCTCTCCTGCCACGGATGCACGCAGTCCAGCCCCAGCTTTTCGATCCCGTCCGTGACCTTGGCGACGCAGCCGTCCGAATGGAGGGAGCAGAGGCATCCGCGGGAATGGACATAATCCACCACCCGCTTCATGTGGGGATAGATGATCTCCCACCAGAGCTTCGGGCTGAACATCAGATCGTTCTGGGCGCCCCAGTCGTCGGAAATGTGGACCATGTCGATCCCGAGGTCGATGCAGTGACCGGCGAATTTCACCGTCCACTCCGCCTGCCTTCGGTAGAGTTCGTCCAGCTCCTCCGGGTACATCGCGAGATAGAGAAGCTGGTTTTCGATCCCGAACACGCCGTTGAACTGCTCGAAGAAGCCGGGCGTCTGGACGTAGCAGAAGCGGCCCCGCTCCTTGTGGAAGGCCATCGAGTCCTGAATGTTCCTGTACTGGTCGAGGATATCGGGGTCCGTGAAGAAGTCCTCGTCCACGAGAAGATCCGGGGTCATTTCCTCGTTCTCGGCCCGCAGACGGTCGAACACCCTGCCGTCGAAGGATCCCGGTCCGCCGAAGATGTGGCTCGCGTCAAATTCGTATTTGTCCTCGAACGCCGCGACCGACCCGTAAGCGGCATTCAGTTCGTTCGTCAGATTCGCCGAGACCCAGCCGTAAATCGGCTGACGATCGGTCGGCTGACCGAGGATCGTGCGCCTTACCCGTTCCGTACTGTCCATATTGCCTCCTGATTGATTGTTCCGTGTTTTTCCGGCGCGGTCCCGGCCGATGGGGACTGCCGCGAAGAGACCGAGGAGTTTCCGGCTCCGGTCCCGTCAGTTTCCGAATTTGTAGTAATTTTTGACCTCGGCGAATTCCTTCGCGTTGATCTTGGTGATGCTCTTCATACTGGAAGCGAAATTGTTGGTCCCGGACGAAGCGATGCTCAGAAGGTTCCCGTAAACGGAGGTCCCCCACTGTCCGAGCTCGTAGAATTTATTCTCAAACAGGAGCCGCAGCATATCAGAGGACTCCTCGTCGCGCACCGTCTTTGTGAGGATGTTCTTCTCGATGGTGGCGGGATAGATCGTATCCATCGAATAGTAGCACATCACCTCGAGGATCCATCCCGTCCTGTCGAGTTCCATATTGGTGATCGGGATCCCGTAGGAGGTCCCCCACGCCGTGTTGTAGGAGGAATAGTACCCCTGCTGTTCTTCCGTGTACTTCGGATAGGGCAGCACGCCGAAGTCCTGTTCCATGCTTTCCCGGAAGCCCCGGATGTTGCGGACCATTTCTCCGAAGAACAGCGCGCGTCCTTCCGGGAACACTGTGTCCGCCTTCTCATAGCCGAGGGGTCCGTCTCTCAGAAGCATCGGCTTGTAATTCCGGTCCAGAAGGCCGGTCGTCATTCTGTCCAGCTGATCGTAGAATATCTCGGTCTGGTTGATGATCGGCTCGCCGCTCTCGCTGAACTGGACCACCTGCGTGCCGAAGCTGGGGAGGAACCGGACCAGAAGGCCGCTGTTTTCCACCATCCCGTAGCGGTCGTGCTCATCGTATATGCCGTTGCCGTCGAGATCCGCGGAGGAGAGGTCCACATATTCGAGGAAGCGGTCCAGCGTCCATTCGCCGTTGCGGACCATCTCATAGGGGTGTTCCAGTCCGAGGTCCGTGCAGAGGAATTTGTTGAAATAGATGCAGGAAGCGCCGTAGTCGTCCAGATAGTTGATCATGCCGTTTGCCATGTAGTGGGTCTTGCCGTCCAGCGCGATCATATTGTTCAGGTCGTGTTCCCACCAATCGTTCGATAAATCGAGGGTTTCCACGCTGTTCAGCGGATGCAGAAGGCCGTTGATGGACGCCTGGAACATGAACCACGTCCCGACGTCGTACGCGCCGTAAGCCGTGTCTCCCGCCAGGATCAGCGCTTTCATGTCGGTCAGGACGGTCGTCCAGGATTCGGTGAGCTTCTGGGACGCGATGGAGATATCCAGCTTTTCCTCGGCAAGGAGGTTCCGCTGGTGCACGGATTCGCCGACGATGTCTCCCGTGACCTCGTCGATATCGGGGGCGCATTCGTCGGAATCCGGATCCGGCGTGGACCATCCGATGAGGAAGGTGAGCCCGTCATACTTCACGTCCGCGGGCAGGGTGTCGATCCACGTGGTTTCCGGCTCTGTCTCCGGCTCGGAGGCAGAGAGGTCGTTCGCGGCGGCAGCATCGCTGTTTTCCGTGTTGATTTCGCTGTTCGAGCACGCGCAGAGAGCCAGCATGAGAGCCGCGAGAAGGGCTGCGCAGATTCGTTTCATGTCAAATCTCCTTTCAGTGTCCCGATTTTTCTGCATTGTTCCGTATATCCCGCTGAAACCGGCTGGATCCTCAAGGGCGGTTTTTCTGTGAGAGGGTCATCCCCGGGCTCTCTTCACCATCTGATCCACGATCGTGAAGCACACGGCGAAGGCCTCGTCCGGGACCTGAAACGTCCGCTCTTCCCGCTTTCCGTCGTCGTACATGACCGTGAACGTTGTCAGATCATGTTCCGCGCCGGAATAATCCTCCGATCTGCTCATGATCTCTCCGACCTCGGCGCAGAGATTGTGAAACATGGATTCGAACTTCTCGTCGTTGCAGGTCCCGGTCCAGCGGTCCGCCGGGTTCCTTTCCGACGGCATGAGGGGCTCGTATTCGTACCGGACGGAGCTGCGGGTGATGGTAAGCCGGTCCTTGCCGCTCTTTTTCAGCGAACCCAAAACCGGTTCGGATTTGATTGTAATACGGGTGATCATATTCTCCTCGTTTCTTCTTCTGTGATCCGGGCGGAGATCTTACTCCGCGGCTCCCGTGATCGTGATCCTGCCCTGGGGGTCGGCGTATTCGTCCCCGATCCTGCCGCCCAAGGCTCCCGTGACGGTATCCGTCAGCACCAGATAATCCTCCGCAATGAACGCGATCAGGACTTCCGCTCCGTCGAAGGCGGTATATCCGTCGCCGTGCTGGAGGAGGTAGTATTCGGTTGACGCGACGGTATAGAGTTTTCCGGGATCCAGCGGTTCCCCGCCCACCCGGACGTTCTTCACGCGCCGCTCGCCCTCGATGCCGCTCATCATGCCGTTTTCATCCTTCTGACAGCCGGATGGAACGGAGACGTCGATCTCATAGCTCATCCCCGAGACCTGCAGAAATCCTCCGAATTCGTCCGGGACCTTCGACGCCCCCCATTCGAGCGCGTCAAGGACCTGCTGTCCGGCGGCGCGGATCAGGCAGAGCCCGTCTCCAAAGAACGGATGGACGTTGAAAATATCTTTTCCGGTGACGTCTCCCGCCGGAACGCTGTTCCGTATGGATCCCCCTCCGACCAGAGCGATGTCCGCGCCCGAGACAAGGCGGTACGCGTCGGCGCAGAAGTCTCCGAGATTGGTTTCGGCCCGGCGGACCATGCGGATCGGAGCGCCGTAGGAGTCGACCTCCTCGGGATCATGGATGGTCAGGGGGTAGTCGGAGTGCGCTATGACCTGCCCGAGCTTCCGGTTCACGGCTTCTTTCGCGGACCGGATCCGATCCCGGATCTCATTCTCCAGGCCGTATGCCTCCGGCAGCGCTTCCGGGCCGTTCCATCTCCAGATACCGGTCTCCACGATCCCCTTATCCGGGGAGATCCTGCTGTATCCGATGCACTGCAGCTTCGTGCCGCAGGCGGAGCGGACCGTATCCTGCCCGTTCTTGTTCTTCATGACGACCTGATCGGTATCGTGGCTGTGCCCGTCGAAGAACACGTCGATCCCTTCCGTATGGGAAATCACGTCCGCGTAGGTCCAGGGAAAGGATTTCGCTTCGTTTCCCATGTGTCCCATCACGTATACATAGTCGGCTCCTTCCGCGCGGGCGCCGTCCACCGCTTTCTGCACCGCGGCATAGACGCCTTCCCCGTCCTCGTCCCGGCAGAAGCCGTAGATGTATTCCCCCGCCTCGTTCTGGAAATGCATCGGAGCTGCCGAAACGATGGAGTCCGGGGTGGTCACGCCGACGAAGGCGATCTTCATCCCCGAGATCTCGACGATCCGGTAAGGTTCGAAGACCGGTTCGTCTTCCTTCGTGAAATTGCAGCTGACGTAGGGGAACTCCGCCTTCTGCGTCAGCTCGAGGAAGCGATCCGTTCCATATTCGAATTCGTGGTTGCCGGGGATCGCCGCGTCGTACCGCATCGCGTTCATCAGGTCAACGATCGCTTCCCCTTTTGTAAAGTCGCCGAGGGCCTCCCCCTGTATGGAGTCGCCGTCGTCCACGAGAACGGTCGCAAATCCCTGTTCCTCGAGAGCATCCCGGACCGCGCTCAGTCCCGCGTATCCGAAGCCGGATTCGACCCCGCAGTGGACGTCGCTCGTGTAGAGGATGTACACGTCCCCTGGCGCGGCGGAATCCGCTTCAACCCGGCAGAGCAGAGCTTCGAGCTCGTCCTTTGAGGCTTCGTCGCTGTCTTTGCGGCTGAGCGGAAGCGCGTCCCCGAACACGCGGATATTTTGTAAAACCCACTGAGCCGCGTCCCCGTACCATGCGCCGTCCCCCGTTCTGCCGGGTTCCCCCGCCTGCCTGTACAGAAACGCCGCGATCTGGGTCCGGGTGACGGGAGCATCGGGGGAAAAGCGGTCCGCGCTCACGCCGTTGGTGATCCCGTTTTCAACCGCCCACGCGACTGCTTCCCGATAGGGCGAGCCGTCGAGGTCTCCGAAGGGCGTTTCCGCATTCTCCGGCTCCGGCTTACCGGCCGCTTCCCAGATCATCCCGATCGCTTCGGCCCGGGTCAGAACTTCTTCCGACGCCCCGGACGTTTCGGATGCCGCGGCGGGAACCGTCGTCAGGATCAGGCAGACTGACAGAAGAATGAGCAGAATGCTTTTTTTCATATATAACAGATTTCCTTTTTCGGCGGTGGAGTTTTGAATCCTTCTGTATTATTATACATGAAAAGGGACTTTCTGTCAACCGGATATGCGAACAATGCCGACAGGCCGCCCCGCCGTTTTTTTCCGCGCGGTCATTCGGAGAGCGAAACGGCGACCGCCTCGAAATTCGCCCGGAGTTCGATCTCCAGCCCGTCTTCCGTCAGCCGGATCTCATTGCCCTCGGTCGAAAGGATGGCGTCGATCTTTCCGGCCTTCACCGGGATCGTCACCCGTTCGGGGAGGGGACCTTCGAAGGTGTGGAGCACGACGAGGGTCTTTCCCGTTTTCCTGTCCCTGCGCGCTGCCGCCTGCCAGCCCGCGGGGTGCGCGAAGCTCTCGACGCCCTCGCCGAAGAACGACGATTCGCCGCTTTGGATGATCGGGGAGACCTTCCGGTAAAACGCGATGGCCCGGTCCGCCGCCTCCCACTGCTCTGGAGAGAGATCGAAGATGTCGCCGGAGAGGCACATCACGCCGAGGAGGGTGTTGACGAGGGAATAGTTGATCCGGCGGATGCTGTCGGTTTTGCGCAGGACCGCCCAGATCTGGCTCTGCTCGGGCCGGATCAGACGGTGCAGGTGGGCTGCGATCACCGGGATATGGACGCATTCGTGGGCGTCGGAGAAGGAGGCGTAGTCCGAGAGGGCCATCATCGACGGTTCGAGCCGGTGTCCGCCGGAGGCGCAGTTTTCGATCTGAATGCCCGGGACCTCCTTCCGGATCGCCCGCCAGAAGTCCTGCGCCGCAAGCTGATTCTGCCGCAGTCCTTCGCCGAGACCGTCCCCCGTAAGATCGTCACATCCGAGGCCGATCGTGTCGTTGTAGTCGATTTTCAGATAGCCGAAGCCGTTGTCTCCGAGGAACCGGATCACCCGCTCCCTCAGATAGTCCCGGACCTCGGGCCTGCGGAAATCGAAGAACATCCGGCCCGTGTTGACCGGGAATCCGTTCCGGTGAAGCATCCAGTCCGGGTGGGCTTTCGCGACTTCGCTGCCGGATGTGGCGTTCTCCATCTCGAACCAGATCCCCGGACGCATCCCGGCCTCCCGGATGATCTCCGCGGCTTTCCGGATCCCGTTCGGGAATTTCGCTTCCGAGACATCCCAGTCGCCGACCGAGGCCCACCACTCTTTTTTGCCGTACCAGCCCGCGTCGATCACGAAGGTGTCGATCCCGTGGCCTTTCAGCGCGTCAACGCATTTCTTAACGTTTTTTTCGGTGGGATTGCCCCAGGTGGTGCAGTATTCGTTGAAGAGCACGGCGAGGGGTTCGTCTTTCCGGGTTCCGGGCCCCCTGTGCAGATCCTGAAGCCGCTGGGAAACGGGATCGAGACCGCCCTCTCCCACGGTCAGATAAGCGGACGGCGTCTCGAAGCGTTCTCCCGGCTTCACCGTCTTCGACCAGTGCCCGGTCTCATAGTCCGCGAGCCCGCCCGTGAGGCAGAGCTCGTCCCGCTGCCGCCGCGCTTCCATCTGCCACGAGGAGGGACAGGCGATCTGCGCGGCCCAGGTCACGCCCGCCTCCCGGTCCTCCGCGGCGAGGAAGGGGAAATAATGCCGCACGGGCATGGAACCGATCTGAAAGAACTTCTCGCACCGGGCTCCATGGCGGGACCAGGAGGGCTCCAGATGATAGTCGACGAGGGAGCCGGATTCGATCTTCCCCTCTCCGCTCCACCAGCTTCTCGCGCGATGGAGGATCATCCGGTCCGTCGCGCGGGTGTCGCCGAAGGGAGTGAGCCCTCCGACGGAAAAGCTCGAGAGGGATTCGAGAACGACCGGCGCGTCGGAGTCGTTTTCAAAGATGCTGCGCACGGCGAAAGCCCGGTCCCCGTCCCAATAGTTCAGAATGTGGCGGACGGAACGGCCCCGTTCGTCCCGCAGCCGCGTCTCGACGACGGTGAGACCGGCTTCCTCGGTCACGGTCTGCCCGGCGAATTTCATCCCGTAGGACGAAGACGCGCCGGAGGTCGTGAGGCCGTTTGCGTATCCACCCGGGAGGGGATCCCCGCGGAGATACAGCTGGATCAGGGGCTCGAGCTCATGGGCGGCGGGATCCGCTTTTCCGGCAAGGGCAGCCGGGACGAAGGTCAGCCCGACGCGGCCCTCCTCGTCCGTCCAGTACTCAGCGAGCATGTCGCCGAAGATAAATTCACGGAGCAAAGTCAGTTTTTTCATATCCGGGTTCTCCTCATGGAATTTTGGGGGATCGCGGCCGAGATTCAAAACGGCGGAAACGTTATCGGCATTCTCCGTTCCCGGGATGCGCCGTCCACCGTACTTTGCCATATTATAACACATCCGGCAGAAAAATGCAAAGAATCCGGGGCGATTTTCCGGGGATCCGCGCAGGTTCGGGCGGATCGGAGCGGATTCTTCAAAAATCGAACCCGTGCCCCTTTCTTGACTTCCCGCATGAATGGTGGTATACTGGACCCGTGCATCGACATTTGATACGGAGCAGTTATGAGAAGCGCGGAAGAGCGTACAGCCCTGAGAGCGGAGAAAAAAGAAAAACGCGCCGAAGAAAAGCGCAGGAAAAAGCTGATGCGGTCCATCAGGCCGACCGAGCTGGTGGTGCCGGACCTCATCCACAGAGAGCGGGAAAAGCTCGTCCTTCCCTTCGAGACGGAGGCGGAAAATCTGAAAGAATCCTTCCGGGCCGGGGAGAGCGAGATGCAGGATTTCTACGTGCGCATGGCGGAATCCCCCTCGCCGGAGGAACTGCGGAACGAAGTCCTGGACCGGGCCCAGTCCTGGCGGAGATCCGGGGACAGTCTGGCCGCGTCCTCCCTCCGTTCCTACGAGATCGCGGACGAGGTGAGCGCGCGCTTCAACGATCTGACGAAAGCGAAAAAGAAAAGCAGGCTCCCCCTCCTGGGACGGGCTCCCGCCAACGCCGCCGTCGATCTGGAAGAGGAGCAGTCCGGGCATTTCGCGCGGGGACTCAATCTGTACAAGCTCCTCATCATCCTCTACATCGGCTCCTTCGCGGGCGTGGCGGTGGAGCTCCTCTGGTGTTTCTTGCGGAACGGACACTTCGAAAGCAGGGCGGGGCTGGTCTACGGGCCTTTCAACCTCCTCTACGGCGTGGGCGCGACGCTTCTGACGGTGTTCCTCTACCGCTACCGGAACCGCGGACGCTGGCTCTCCTTCCTCGTCGGCATGGCGGTGGGGAGCGCGGTGGAATACGCCACGTCCTGGGCGCAGGAGACCTTCCTCGGGTCCCGCTCCTGGGATTACAGCGACATGCCCTACAATCTGAACGGGCGGATCTGCCTCTTGTATTCCGTCTTCTGGGGGATCCTCGGCATCTTCTGGCTGAAAAACCTGTACCCGAGGATGGCGGAGGCGATCATCCGCATCCCCGAGAAATGGGGGAAGATCCTCACGTGGGCTCTTTTCGCCTTCTTCGTGTTCGACGCCCTCGTCTCCCTCTTCGCAGTGATGCGCTGGCACGCCCGGGTGACGGGGACTGCCATGCCGGGGGTGTTCTGGAATCTGTTCGATCTGCGTTTCCCGGACGGGAGGATGCAGAAGATCTACGCGAATCTGGTCTGGTCGTGATCCGGAATGAGGACGGGTCAGCGGGAGTGTGTTTCTTCCGCTCCCGTCCCTTTCTTTTTTGCCCGTCTCTTCCGGATGAAGAGGACCAGCAGAAAGATCGCGGGGGCGCAGGCGAAGAGAACGGCGATCGCGGCGGAGATCACGAAAACCGGGGAGGAGGGATTGCCCGCGTTTTTGGCCATGATCGGCATCGTGACAGCGTTCGGCAGATAGGCGAGGACCGCCCCGAAGACGAGAGCGGGCCACGGGAGCCTCACAGCGCCGAAATACATGCTGAGGGGGTCGCTCGGAAGCCCGCTCAAAAGACGGACTCCCAGGGAGAACAGCCAGTCGTTTTTCTCCCGGAAGGAGGCGATCCGCGCGGCCGCCGGGTATTTCGCGTCGAACCGCTCGGCGATGTTCCCGCCGACGAACCGGCCGTACAGCCACGGCGCCGTCACCATGCAGACCGTCCCGAGGACGTTCACGGCAAAGGCGGCGGGCAGGGGAAAGATCAGCCCCGACGCGGTGTAGAGGATTCCGGCGTGGAGCACCATGCTCATCCCTTTCAGGGCGAAGAAGAACATCATGAGAAGCGCGGCTCCCCAGAGATTTTCGGGTGTCCGCGCGAGGATGGTCTCAGCTGAGATCCGGTCCCGGTTCAGAAAGATGAACAGAACGAGCGCGGCCCAGATCAGGATCCCGACGATCCGCATGGCGGTTTCGAAGCGCGGCTCCTTGGGCGGATTTTCTTTTTTCATTCCCTGATGTCCTTCCTGCGGTATCATGACTTTATGGATACGGTTTTTCGGTTTTCCGGTCCCGGGGACGCGCACGCTTGCAAAGGAGCGGTTTCGCGGAGAAAAACGGGCCCCGGACAGGCATTTTCCCCTGTTCCGCGCAGATCCGCACAGAACAGGACGGATCGGATCAGCCCTCCAGAAAGCCCAGATATTCGTTGAACACGTTGAAAAGCATGTCCCCGGAGCACACCGGGAGCACGGCGTCCGTCTTCCCGATTTGGACATACCGGAACACGTCGCAGGCTCTCGTGAGCACCAGCGCGGGGATGATCTCGTAACCGGCTCCGAACATGATCTCAAGAAAGGGCAGATACTTCGCTGCCTGCTCGACCTCCTCCGGTTCCAGGATGTCCTTCATCTTGAATTCAAGGGAAAAGACGCGGTCTTCCGTGATGACAAGGACGTCCGCGTAGATCCGGACATATCTCGCTTTTTTCAGCCGGAGTTCGAAGGCGATCTCCCAGTCGAGGCAGGCGTCCCCGAGCATGGAGCGCAGATCCGCGAAGAGGGCGAGCATCTGTTCCCGGCAGTCCCGGAAGGAATGGATCACGCCCCGGGTATCGTTCAGATTCCGCCCGATGTTCAGGCACCCCTCCTCCATCGCCGAAAGCCATTCCTCCTCGGTGAGAAGGAAGAAATCCCGGACGTAGGCATAGTACGCCGAGAATTCCGAAAGCCCGGTATGGGGCCGGGTCTGCTTCAGGATCCCGTGCCAGCGGAAATCTTCGTCCTTCCAGCAGAGCTCGCGCAGAAGCGGGGAAAGGGCCAGGATCCTGTTGACTTCAGCCCGTTCCAGAGAGGTGATCCGGGCGATCTCCCTCGCTCTCAGTCCGTCTCCGGCGCATACGGCCGCGCAGATCTTCCGCTCGCGTTCGTTGTCCGTCATGCGGAAAAACCCGTCTCTTTCCGGTCCCTCTCCCGTCTGTAATGATCCACGATCAGAGCCGGATCGTAATAGACCTTGTCAACGGCCGTGAGCCGCGGCACTCCGCCCTCCGCCTCCACGATGTTGACGGAGCAGTTGTAGGGAGCGTGACCCTGCCAGTAATCCGACGGATCGCTGTACAGGAAATTCAGCATCGCCCTGGTCGCGCAGCCGTGGGTGCCGATCAGGTAGGTCTTTCCGTCGTCCTTCGCGATCAGCTCCCTGAGAAAGGCCTGGGTCCGCCCGCAGAGGTCCCGGATCGACTCTCCGCCCGGGAAACCGGCAAGGCGGAAGGGATCCGTATAGAAAAGATGTCCCGCTTCCCCCATCTCGGCGAAGGTCTTCCCTTCCAGATCGCCGAAATTGATCTCGCGGATGCGGTCGTCCAAAGTCACCGGGATCCCGTTCCCGCTCTCCCGGAGAATGATCTCGACCGTCTCCCTCGACCGGTTCAGAGGGCTGGAAATGCAGCAGTCGAACCGGATGCCCTTCATTCCCTGCCCCGTCAGAGCGGCGAGGGCGCGGCCGTTCTGATTCAGCGGTTCGTCGAGCCAGCCCTGCATGACGCCCTTCGCGTTCAGCGCCGTCTCTCCGTGGCGCAGCACATAGATTTTCATTCTTTCTGTCCTGACTGCGGATCCCCTTCGGCTCCGTCCTTTACCGGTCTTCCTCTCCGGTCCGCTTCCCGTCTTTTCCCTTATATTCCAGACACAGCATCGTGAGATCGTCGAACTGTTCGGCGTCCCCAACGAAGAAATTGACTTCATCCTGAACGCCCCGCAGGATTTCCGCGGGCGTGCCATTCACGACGGAGTTCAGCGCGGCGATCATCCGGTCGGTGCCGAAGAGTTCCTCTTCCGCGTCCGTGGCTTCCGGCAGGCCGTCCGTGTACAGGAAGAGCTTGTCGCCCGGATTCAGCATGAGTTCATATTCCTTGTAGCGCATCCCGTCCATGCCGCCGATGACAAAGCCGTGGCGGTCCTTGAACAGTTCGAATCCCCTTTCTCCGCGGCAGATCACCGGGTATTCGTGTCCGGCGTTGGCGGCGGTGACTTTGCCGGTGCTGATCTCGAGGATCCCCATCCACACCGTCACGAACATCTCCATCTTGTTGTTCGAGCAGATCGTATCGTTCACGCTTGAAAGGATCTCCCCCGGGGATTTGCCCGTCAGCGCGCTGTTTTTGAGCAGGGCTTTCGAGACCATCATGAAGAGCGCGGCCGGAACACCCTTCCCGCTGACGTCCGCCATCACGAGGGCGAGGTGGTTCTCGTCGGTCAGGAAGAAATCGTAGAAGTCGCCGCCCACCTCCTTCGCGGGATCCATCCTCGCGTAGAGGTCGAACTCGTCCCTGTCTGGGTAGGGCGGGAAGATGCTCGGGAGCATTCCCTCCTGGATCTTGGTGGCCATGTGGAGCTCCGTGCCGATCCGCTCTTTTTCCGCCGTGACCTGCTTCACCTGTTCCACATACTCGATCGTCTTATGGGACAGATCGGCGAAGGACCGGGCCAGTTCCTCGACCTCGTCGCCGGTCCGGTAGCCGCTCTCCATTTTGAATTCGAGGTTGTCCCCGCCGATTTCGGAGATCCGCTTTGTGATGGTGTTGAGGGGCTTCACGATCCTGCGTCCGGCATAGAGAGCCCCTCCCAGCATGACGGCAAACAGGGCGATCAGGAGGACCAGAATGAACCGCTGGGTGCCCGCGCTCTTTTCGAGATAGACGGCCGACGCCTCCCCCTGGATAGCCTGATATTCGTTCCGCAGGGTTTCGACGGGCTGACGGGCGGCCTGCTGGCTGAACAGTCCGATCAAGGCCCATCCGGCGGTCTTCATGGAGACCCCCACCACGTAGTACGTGTCGTCGTCCAGCCTCACCAGCTTTATGCCGGACTTCCCGTTCAGAGCGTCCCGGATCACAAGGGAGAGCATGGCGTTGTCCGAATTGCGCAGATCTTCTGCCTCCGCGGAATTCTGCACCCGGAAGACCCCCTTCGTCTTCGGGGAGAGGATCACATGGCCGTTCTGGTTCACCACAGCGAGATACCCGCCGCCCCGCGCGCTTTCCGCCACCATCTTCTGAATATCGGTAAGGAAGAGATCCGCGCCGACCACGGCCTGAAGCGTCCCGTCCGCGTCATAGATCGGCATGGCGCAGGTGACGCACATCTCTCCGGTGGCGTGATCGGTCTCCGCGTCGGTGAGGACAAGTTCTCCCGCTTCCGCCGCCTGCCGGTACCAGTACCGTTCCCGGGGATCGAAGGAAACAAAGGAGCCGTCCTCCCGGACCCATTCGCCGGCCGCGGTGTTGACGGACAGCATGACGCCTTCCTTTATGCCGATGTACGCCCCTTCGATCCCGTAAGCGCGGCAGAGGGAGAGCATCATATCCGACATATTGGCGATGAGTCCCAGACGGTCGGAAACCTCGGATTCCTCCACGCCCTCGGCAAAGATCATCTGCGCGGAGATCGTGCCGTCGTTCGAGGCGTCGGGTCTCTGCCATGCCGCGCGGGGGTTGGCGTCCGGGTCGTCGAACAGCTTTCCGGCATACTCGCCCATCATGCGGACGGCGCTGACGAGATCCCGGAACAGTTCGTCCGTTACCTCGGCTTCCAGTTCGGCTGTGCGGCTCATGCTCTCGTCGATGACCTGATTGACGACGTCGGCGGTGGCGGAAGTGACGGCGGACTGCTGACGCCCGCTCGTCTCCTCCGCAAGATCGGAAAGCATCCTGGACTGCATGGCCGTCGCGACGAAAAAGACCCCCGCGACAAGGATCATCGCAATGAGGATCAGCGTAACGATCTTGCTTTCGATCCCGCCGATCACCAGTTTTCTGAACTTTTTCAAGAGAAGTGTCCTCCTGTCCCGGATCCGTCCGGCGAACCTTCCGGAATCGCTTTGTCTCCGGCATCGTTTTATTGTACCACACGCGGCGGGGATTTGCAAGAGGCCGGAGGGGTTTCGGGGGGACAAATCGCGCCGGTGTCCGCCTTCCCGTCCCCGCTTCGGTCTTGACACGCCGGCGGGCGGCATGGTATAATGGGCACAAAGCGGCAGCCGGTTTCTCACCCGGACGCGCCGCGCAATGCCGTCTTTTTCGGAGGGTCCGCCGTGAATCCAGCCGATCTGATGTTCCGCCGCCGGTTTTCGGTCAATTTCTATAAAACCCTTCGTTTCCGCCTGTGCGAAATGTCCATGGCGAAGGATTTCACCCGCACGAACCGCGGCAATCCCCATCCCCTCCTCCGCGCGGACGGGGAACGGGAAGAAAACGTCGGCGGGGGCGTATACCGGCATTCCGGGGGCGGGACGGTCCGTCTGCTCGGCATGTTCTTTCCCTACGCGACTTATGAAATGACCGTGCGCGAGCTCTGCGGCGAGGCCGGATTTGCCTTTTTCTGCCCGGATGAGATCAAAATCGCCCTGTTCCGGGACGGGGAGAATTGCGGTCTGCGCTTCACCTCCGGCGGAAAACGCGCCGAAGTGCCGTTTGAGGAGATCCCGGAGGGGCCGGTGCGGTTCGTCGTGTCCCTGCGCCGCTCGGCCGTCGACGTCTATCTCGGCGGAGAGGAGGGCGGGCTCCGGCATGCCGCGGGATTCGACGCGCCTGAAATGGAGATCTCCGCCCGGGAGGACGTCATGAAAAAGTCGTCCTCCGCCGTGATGCTCCGCGGCGCCGCCGTGATCTCCGGGGTCGGCGGGTACATGGACTGCGGTGTCTCCCAGGCGGATATCCGGCCCGTGCGCACGGAAGGCGGAGAGGTCCTCGTCGAAGGCGGGCGGGTCTGGTTCACCGTGTCCGTCCGGATGCAGGCGGAGTGTTATCAGGGCATTTTCTCGTGGATCCCGGGGACGGAAGAATTCGAAATGACAGGCGCGCTGTTCTACGATGCCGGGGACGGGGTCTGGGGCAACGAAGTCGCGGCGTCCGTCCTCTATGACCGGAATGCGAAACGCTGGCTCGTCTGGGTCTGCGCGTTCAGCCGCGGTCATATCCTCGGATGGGCCTCCTCCCCCGGCGATATCCGGTTCGGGCTGAACGTCCTCGACATCACCCTCGTCGAAAAATCGGGGGAGGACACGCCGATCGAGGCTTTCCCCGGCCGGAAGGGGGACGAGGACCCGGATTTCCGGTATCTCGCCGTGAGGAATGTGTGGGTCATGGCGGTCTGCCGGATCGCGGAAGGCGGGTACGCGTATTTCTTCTATGAATCGAAGGATCCGTTCCGGGGATACCGTTTCGTCGGAAGGACCCGCGGCGGCAGTCTGACCGGAGGTTCCTTCGTCGATCTGGGCGGAGAACTGTACTTCGTCTGCGGCAGCGAACGGGAAGAGGGAAAGGTCGATTACCGGGTTTATCGGTACGGGGATTTCGAACGTCACGGTTCCCTGAAATGCGATCACGACGACGGCGGATGGCGCGGATGGGGGACGGTGTTCCCGGTGACGCTCGGCACGCGGAGGAGGATCTTCTGGCTGACCTTCGACCGGGACGGCGCGAGCGATTACACATGGAGCTACGGAAATCTCTACTGCTTCGAAGCGGATGTGTGACGGAGGGATCTTTCGCCCCCTCATCCGCCGAGACAGAAAAGAAATACAGAGACACTTTCAGGAGGAAAACATGAGCAGTCAAACCGTAAACTGGAAGGATTACGCCCCCGCCGCCACGTCGAGAGTGCGGGAGATGACGGAGTGGAGCACTACCTATTCCTACCGCTCCACCGAGACCGGGCTTCCCCGCGTGCTCCTGATCGGGGATTCCATCTGCAACGCCTATCAGGGGCGGGTGCGGGAACTGCTCGGCGGCCGGGTCAACGTGGATTTCTGGGCGTCCTCCAAATGCGTGACCGACCCGGATTATTTCAGGGAACTCGATCTGATGCTAAGCGCTCGGCCCCTGGACATGGTCACCTTCAACAACGGGCTCCACAGCCTGAGCACGGACCGGTACGAATGGGACGCCGCCTACCGGAGCGCAGTCGCGTTCATCCGGGCGAAACTGCCGGAGGCAAAGCTCGCGCTGGTCCTCTCGACGCCGCTCAAGGACGAGAAGCTCACCGCCGTCTCCGCTTCCCTCAACGAAACCGTCCGCCGCCTCGCCAAAGAGGAGGGACTGGACGCCGTCGACCTCTTCGCTCCGATGGACGCGCTGGACCGGGAGGAATTCTGGACGGACACCTATCACTTCACCTCCGCCGCGGTCAATATGCAGGCTGAGATCCTCGCGGGGCATATCCTGACGGCGCTGGGAATCGGGTCCGCGCTCTGAGCGGGACGGATGGGAGGAGCTTATGGAACCATTGTATATCGGTCAGCGGCGGGAGCCCATGTGGGACGACTGGCTGATCGACACGGAAAAGACGGACACGCCCCTGAAACTGCATCATCCCGTGGAGCGGGAATGCACGGTCTTCGAGGAGCCCTGGGCGCAGGGGACCAGTCCCTATTGCTGCGTCATGCGGGACGGGGACCGGTATCTGATGTACACGGCCCACAAGGCGGGAACGGTCTGCTCCGTCAGCTCCGACGGCATTCACTGGGAGCGGCCCGATCTCGGCATCGTGGAATTCGAGGGATCGAAACACAACGCCCTCATCGGGATCATCGGCGATGGCGTGACGGAGTACTATCCCCCGGACCGCTATGTCCCCGCGTTTTTCGACGGGTTCCGGATGTTCGCGGACACCAATCCCGCCTGCCTGCCCGGGGAGCGGATCAAGGCGATGTTCAGCCAGCACTGCAGCCTGCATCTTCTCGTCAGCGAGGACGGGTTCCGCTTCCGGTACGCGGGGCAGTTCTCGATCCCCGCGCAGAATCCCGGCACCCCCTACGACAGCGTGAACACCCTCTTCTACGATCCCCGCATCGGGAAATACCGCGCCTACGTCCGGGACTATTTTCAGGCGAGCAATCCGGCGGACCCGATCTGGATCCGGGCGATCTCGGCGTCGGAGTCGGCGGAACTGTTCCCAAAGAGCGGGAAATGGCCGAAGGCGCAGTATCTGCAGTACGACACGCCGAACGCATGGCAGATGTACATCAACTCCATCATGCCCTACGAGCGGGCGGACCACATCCTCGTGGGATTCCCTTCCCGGTATGTGATCCGGCGAGAGTGGACGGCGAACTACGACGAGCTCTGCGGGAGCGAAGAACGCAGAAAACGCGCGGGGGAAGGTCTCGATCACCGGCTCGGCCTGTCGGTGGACGACACCCTCTTCATGATGTCGCGGGACGGATACCATTTCAAACGTTTCCCGGAGGCGTTCCTGCGTCCCGGTCCCGAGCATCCGCGGAACTGGGTGTACGGGAGCGTGTATTTCTCGAACGGGATGTTTGAGACCGCCCCCCACCATCCGGGATGCGACAATGAGATCTCCTTCTACTGCCTGAAAAACCGCTTCTTCCCGGAGCCCCCCGAGGCATGGCGGTATTCGATCCGGCTGGACGGCTTCGTGTCCCGGACGGGCGTATACCCGGAGGCAAACCTCGTCACAAAGCCCTTTGTCTTCGAGGGGAAGGATCTCTTCGTCAACTTCTCCACCTCCGCCTACGGGCACATGCGGTTCAAGCTGACGGACACGGACGGGAACAGCATCCAGTCCTGCGAGACCTTCGGCGACAGCGCGGACAGACGGGTGCGGTTCGAGGGTGACGTCGGAAGCTTCGCGGGGCGGCCCGTGGTATTGACGGTGAACATGTTCGACGCGGATCTCTATTCGATCATGTTCCGCGGGTGACGGGGACGGGCAAACGGATCTTTCCCGGAAAAGCAAAAATCCCGGAACGCCTCAAATAAGGCTTTCGGGACTTTTTTCTGCCGGTAGCGGGGGTCGAACCCGCACCCTGTCGCCAGGACTGGATTTTGAGGGAGTAACGTCTTTTGGAAGTTAAGGGAAGATAAAGGAAGCGAAAAACGGCTCAAAAGGTCGAAAACAGGCTCGAAAATCCAGTCATATCAACAAGAATCGGCTCTTGCCTTCATTTTTGGATCCGGTGCGGAATTTTTCCGCGAAAAAAGCCGAAAAACCGGGATTCAGCGATTATTTGGAGGTCGATTGGAGGTCGGTCGGAGGTCGATTCTGTCAAAAACACCCCAGCAAAACTACATAGCATGCGCGTTCATCTGCCATCGACAATCTATTATTTCAGGAGATGAACACCATG
>CACZNC010000020.1 GCA_902782445.1 uncultured Ruminococcus sp. | reverse complement strand
AACGATAACTCTGATAAGGTTGGATGACTATATGGGTGTGCGGGCATAGAATGAACTTGATTGAGGTAGCCTTGCCCTACCCCATTGAAGTTTCTTGCCAGGCTTCTTTTCAAAGAAGCCGCGTAACCCCTTAGAAGGGATTTAGTATCAGAAGCATTCCCGCACAAGGATGGGCTTGCGGCGGAAGACGAGGGAGAGCAGATCCCCCTTTCCGAAGAGCTCCACGTCGTCCCGGAGCAGGGCTTCCTCCAGTCCCGCGCCGCCGGCCGCCAGCTGGGAGAAGGCTTCGGCGGACAGGGAGAGATCCGGGGCGGCATCCGTTCTGACGGCGGAGGAGCCCCCGACGGTCCAGTTCCCGTCGTTTTCGGGGATCAGGCTGTCGCGGACGCGGACGGTGAAGGTCTCCCCCGAGGGCTTGCGCAGAAGTCCGAGGATCTTTCCTGCGTCCAGCGCGCGGACCATGTAGTCCTGCCGCGTCTTCTTTTCCACGGAGAAGGACTGCTTCGAGCGGAGCAGCGAATAGAACTCCACGCCCCCCGGAAGGTAGAATTCGATCCGGTCGTACTCCGCCCCGAACCGCCCGAGGAAGCCGAGCAGCGCGGAAAATCCCTTCGCGCCGTCGGAGGCCCAGTCCCCCACGGCGAGGGTCGAGATCCCCGGAGGGACCCGGTCGTCCTGAAAGATCACATAGGCGGCGGGCTCCCCGTCCAGCCTCAGAAGATAGCAGAACTTCCGGTCCCGCCAGAACTCCCCGTCCACGTGCTCCTCGAGCATCGTCTCCTCCGAACGGACCGCCGCCATATTGCAGCCCCCGGCGAAGCGGTTCCAGAGAGCGGTATGGTATGAGACCGGATCCCCCGGACGCCAGAGCTCCGCCGTGCCGTCGAACCGGTAATCCGCGAGGGCGCCGGGGGTGAAGATATAGTCGTTCTGCATGGGGACGGTCTCGAATCCGAATCGGCGGTAGAAATCGTGCCGGAAGGGGAAGAGGGCGGAAAAGAGCTCCCCTTCCCTCCTCTCCGTCCGCAGCATTTCCCGGATCAGCTCCGACGCCGCGCCCTGTTTCCGGTATTCCGGCAGGGTGGCGACCGTGCTGATGGCTCCGCAGGGGACGGGGACGCCCTCGAACCAGTTTTCGTAATGATACAGAAGGGCCTCCGAAATCAGGATCCCATCCGGCAGAAAGGTACCCCATAGGTCGGAGGTCCCCTTCTCGCACTCCTCCCGCGCCGCCTCGGGATCCGGGATCCTCCCGTGCATCGAAATGGCGAAAATCTCCCTCGCCGCGTACCGTTCCGACGGACAGAGCCGCCTTGCCGTCATTCCGTTCATCCCGCTCCGCTCCTTTCCGCGCCCCGGCGTTTTCGTCAGACCGGGGTCCCGGATCCAGTATACCGGAAACCGGCGGAAAAAGCAAGAGGGCGGCGGAAAACCGAGGCTTGCATTGCGGAACAGAGCGTGGTATAATGGTAGTCAACAGCGGCTAGTGGCTAGCGGTTAGTAGTCCGCGGGAGGAATTATGAGAAATTCAGAATTCAGAATGAAGAATGCAGGGATCCGGCGCGGGACCGTCTGTCTGGTTCTGGCGGTCCTGCTTCTGTCCGGCGGGTGCGGGCGGGGGAAGGCTCTTCATGTGACGCCCTCGGAGATCCCGCAGGTCCCCGCGCAGACGGCGGAGGCAGAGGAAGACGAGGCGGCGGAACCGGAGACCGAAGCGGCCGTAGAGGGCGATGCCGAAGCGGATCCCGCGGGGTATACCCCCGTGTTCTCGGTGCCGGGCGGGATCTACGCAAAGACCCAGAAGGTGAAGATCACCGTCCCCGCAGGCGCGCCGAAAGGGTCCTACGTGACCTTTACCACCGACTCCTCGGAGCCGACCCGGTCCTCGAAGGTCTTCCTCGGGGAGCTGGACGCGGGCAAGAACGGCTGCACGGTGGTCCGGGCCTCGACCTTCGATAAGGAGGGGAACCGGATCAGCCCCATCGCCACCGAGACCTACATCAAGGCGGAGGAGGGACGGTTCTCCTCCCTCCTCGTCTTCTCCCTCGTCACGGAGAAAAAGAATCTCTACGGAGCCCAGGGGATCATCGACCATCCCCGGGGGACCGGAAAGGAATGGGAACGCCCCTGCCACGTGGAGATCTTCTCCGGGGACGGGGAAAAGCTCGTGTCCCAGGACGCCGGGATCCGCATTTTCGGCGGTTCCTCCCGGGCGCTCCCGCAGAAGTCCTTCCGTCTGATCGCCCGGCGGGACGGCACCTTCGACGCGGAGAAATACGTCGGCAAGGGGAGCTTTGAATTTCCCTTCTTCCCGGACCGGACGGTGATCGCGGGGGAGGGAGCCGGAGAGGTGGCGGGCAAATACGACCGGCTGGTGCTCCGCAACGGGGGCAACGATTCGATCCAGGCAACGGCCGCCGATCCCACCGCCATGACTCTGACCCGGGACGCGGTCTCGAACGCCTTTTTCGCCGCCCACACGGACAAAGTGGCCTTTCAGACCTCCCGTTTCGCGGCCGTCTACCTCAACGGGGACTACTACGGGATCCTCGACATGAAGGAGGACATCGGCGACGACTATCTCCGCAATATCTACGGCCTCGAAAAGGAGCACATCACCGTCATCAAGTCCGAACTCGACACGACGCGGCACTGCGCGAAGCACTCCGACGGGGGAGCCTGCCGGTTCGACGACGTGTGGTTCTTCTACGAGGTGGACGAAGGGGAGGACGCGGAGCTCGACGAATACGAGGCCATGTGCCGGGATGCCCTCGACGCCCTCGGCGGCACGAAGGAGGAGCTGGACGCGGCCTACGGAAGACTCGCCGAAAAGCTGGACGTCGACAGCTTTCTCGAATACACGGCCCTCTGCCTCTATGTCTGCAACACCGACTGGCCCCACAACAATCTCCGGGTCTGGCGGTACACGGGGGAGGCGATCGAAGGAAACGAATGGTCCGACGGCCGGTGGCGTTTCTCGACCCGGGACCTGGACTTTGCCTTCGGGCGGTACGAATGCCTCGTTCTGCCGGAGATCTACACGAAGGCGGACACGGACAATATCTCCTTCACCCTCGGCAATTACAAAAACGGAGCCTACGAATACGACGGCAACTACCCGGATTCCCTCCACGTGCAGGGGCTTCTCGCGCTCTGCCTGCACAACGACGGCTTCCGCAGCCGCTTCCTCGCCTACTGCGAAACCCTCTGCGCGGACGAGAGCGCGGCGGAACTGAAAGGGATCATGGACGCCTACGCCGCCCAGATCGAGGACGAGATCCCCTTCCACATCCAGAAGTGGAAGACCACCATCGACGGCCGCTACACCCCCGAAGTCTGGAAGCAGAACGCCGAAGACATGAAGCAGTGGGCGGAGGAAAGACCGGCGTATTTCAGGGAATATCTCGGGTTTATCACGGAGAACTTCGGGGAGTGAGGAGTTGGCTTTGCTTCACGTGAAACGGACTGGGCAGAGTGCGGTGCGGGATTTGAGGTTTTTGGACGGGAGCGCTACGCTGGGATTCGGAAGACGCGCGGACTTGAATCAAAAACCGGTTCCGCATCCTCGCGCGCTTTTGCCGATTCAGAAGTGACGAGCGGAACACGGAGACAACCCGGCTTGATCGCCGAAGTGCGGTTGAACCCATGCGCAGGATAAATCCTGCGGCCTCCGGCGGTGATTCAGGCGCGCATTCGGCGTTACCGCGTGTCCGGGATTCCGGATCCGAAAGTATAACCTCGCGCAGATGAAGAATTTCAAGACTTTTTGACCCATTGTTTCACGTGAAACAATAACCGTCAGGGTAGAACTTTGCGGTTCCGCTCTGACGGTTTTCGGTTTTTCCGGTTCGGTGTGCATGTGGATCTGAATCTAAGCATGTGCGCGAGGGTGCGGAAACAGTTTTCGATTCAGCCGTGCGCGTCCTGTGCCCAATGCGCGTTTGAATCTCCGGCGAAGCCCGCAGACTTGTCTGCGCATGTTTCAACTGTACGCTGAAGACCGCGCGAGGAGAACGCCATGTTCCGGCTCGTCATGTCTGAATCTGTCAGGGCCCGCGAAGATTGCTCCATCCCCCGGCTGAACGACCGCGCGTCTCTTTCATCCCAGCGAAGCGCTCCCATCCAAAAACCTCAAATCCCATGCCGCACTCTGCCCCGGCCGTTTCACGTGAAACAAAGCCAACTCCTCATTCCTCACTCCTTATACCCGATCAGGCAATACTCGTTTCCGCCGAATCCTACGTTTCTGCGGCAGCGGATCTCGACGCCGTGGGGGGTGAAGCGCAGGTTCAGGATCGTTTCGAAGGGGGTCAGGATGTGGCAGGTGTGCAGGATCAGGCCCTCCTCCGTCTTCGCGGCCCGGGAGGAGGTATCCGCGCCTTCCGCGGGGGTCCAGTCGTTCAGGCTGAGGGGGTAGGTCTCGGCGATCTCCTTTTCCCCCTCCCTGCGGCGGAACACGAGACGGTCGGGGAGGACTTCCAGTTTTTCCGCGCCGAGGGGATTGTTCTCCTGCATCCGGTAGGTCCCGAGCCATCCTTCCTCCGGCACCGGGGCCGAGACCGGCATTTCCGTCTCTTCCCACACCGCGGGGGTCTTCGTGTCTTCGAGCCTTGCTCTGAGCTTCGCTTCGGATGCGGGATCCGCGGGAAGGGGTCCGCCTTCCGCCGCGGCGCAGGGGAGGATGTTCTCCCAGATCGAATCGAGGACCGCGCCCATGTCGTCCACGCCGCTGTTGATGGCGACCACCATGTCCTGATCCGGCATGACGACGCAGTACTGCCCGAAGGCGCCGTCCCCCCGGAAGACGTTCTCCGGCTTGCACATCCAGAACTGATAGCCGTACCCGGAGCCCCAGTCGGAGTTCTCGCCGCCGTGATTCCGGTTGTCCGACCAGGGAGTGGAGGCGTCCCGGATCCACGCCTCGTTCAGGAGCTGCTTTCCGTTCCATTTCCCTTTCTCAAGGTAGAACTGCCCGAGCTTCGCGATATCCCCGACCCGGACGTTCAGTCCGTAGCCGCCGGTCGCGACGTCCGTGGGGGATTCCTCGGTCCAGATATCCCCGCTCATCCCGAGGGGATCCATCAGCTTTTCCCGGAGATAGGCGAGGAGCTTTTTGCCCGTGACCTTCTGCACGACCGCCGCGAGCATATAGGTGGCGTAGGTGTTGTAGAGGAAGTGCGTCCCGGGCTCGAATTCGACGTATGTGCGGAGGAAGGTCTTTTCCCAGTTCTTCCCCTCATGCCGCGGTTCCTCTCCGTGGCCGGTGTTCATGGAGAGCATGTTTTTGATCGTCATCTTCCCCATGTTCTCGCAGGGAGCCGCGGGGAGCAGGTCGGGGAAGAAGTCGGCAAGCCGGTCGTCGACGGAGAGCAGTCCGTCCTGTACGGCGAATCCGACGGCGGTGGAGGTGAAGCTCTTCGAGAGGGAGAACAGCATGTGCAGATTGTCCTTCGACCACGGGGCGAACGAGGCTTCGGCGATCACCTTTCCGTGCCGCAGGATCATCATGGCGTGCATGTGCAGGCGTTTTGCCTTCATATCGTCGAGGAACCGGACGATCCCTTCGCCGCGGACTCCGGCGGATTCGGGCGTGATGTGTTCGAACATAAATACCTCCGAGTAGTTGTTAGTTGGGAGCGGATAGTGGTTAGGTGACATGGGTGTTTGTCCGCATCGGGGGGAGGGGTGTGCAGGATTTTTGTTTTATGAATGGAAGCGCTTCGCTGGGATTCGGGAGACGCGCGGTCGTTCAGCCGGGGAATGGGGCGATCTTCGCGGGCTTGTTCAGATTCAGGCTGGATGAGCCTGAGAGGAGGGACAACCTCGCGCGGTCTGTGTTCGTGCAGTTTAACCCATGCGCAGAACAAGTTCTGCGGGCTCCGCCGGAAATTCAGTCGCGCATTGGAAAAGGGACAATGTACGGGGGATCGGAATGAGGTTTCACGTGAAACATCAGACAATAAAGCCTTGTCATTTTTATCTGCGCGAGGACAGACAATCAGATCCAGCCGCACAGAAACGCGACAACGCCGAATGCGCGCCTGAATCACCGCCGCAAGGCCACGGGCTTGTCCCGTGCATGTTTCAGCTGCACGTCGGAGACCGCGCGGGGTTGCCTTCCCTCTCCGGCTCGTCTGTCTTGAATCTGAACCGGCCCGCGGGGATCGCCTCATCCCCGGCTGAACGACCGCGCGTCTCCCGAATCCCAGCGCAGCGCTCTCATATAAAACCCGATAATCCCGCGCCGCACGTCATCCCGAATCGGACGCCGCTTCATTCCGCCGCGGATTTCAAAACAGGGATCAGTTGAACTTCGTCCACCCGGGGAGCCAGTCCCTGTTGGCTTCGAAGAGGCGGCCGACCATCTCCTGGATCTCGGCCATCGAGCAGACCGCGGCGGTGAGCGGATCGTAGAGGCAGGACCAGTAGATCTTCTGCGGATCCCGTTCGAGGCCTCCGGCGACCGCCAGTTCCTCGCACGCGGCGGAGACATTGTTCAGGGCGGCGAGCTGAGGCGGAAGGGCTCCGACGTGGATCGGTTCGAGGCCCCGCTTCGACGCCAGCACCGGGACTTCGACGCAGCATCCGGCGGGGAGATTGTCGATCAGGCCGAAATTGCGGACGTTGCCGTTGAAATGGAACATCTCGTTATCCCCGAAGACGGCGTTGAAGATGTACGCGGCGTACTCCTCGCCCCGGTCCAGCGGGAAAGCGGCGATGTCGAAATTCCCGAATTCCCTCCTGTGCCGCTCTTCGGTGGTCTCGTCCATGACGGCTCTCTTGCGTTCGAGGGCGTCGTGGCCGGGATTCCAGTTCGTGCCGTGGGTGCAGTATTTTTCGATCAGGTCCGGACGCTTGCGGAACCACCAGCTGTATTCGCTGTTGTGCCCGCTGGACTCCGTGGCGTAATACCCCAGATGAAGGAACATCTCGTTGCGGACCTGCTCTTTGTTGTAGATCTCCTCGCTTTCGACAATGGCCTTGCGGATGAGGGGGATCGCGTCCTTCCCGTTCCAGTCGAATTTCAGATAGTGGGCCTGATGGTTGAGCCCGGCGCAGAGATAGGTGACCTCGTCCCGGGGCGCGCCGATGAATCCGCAGAGCATGGCCGCCGTCCCCTGCACGGAATGGCAGAGCCCGCTGATCGTCACGGTGTCGGTGGATCCCTGCAGAGCCCGGCAGAGCATGGCCATCGGGTTGGTGTAGTTCAGCCAGAGGGCCGAGGGGCAGAGTTCTTCGATGTCCCGGAGGATGTCGAGCATCGGGTAGAGGGTGCGCAGGAAGCGGAAGACGGCGGAGGGGCCCCTCGTGTCGCCGATGTTGATGGAGCAGCCGTAGGACTCGGGGATCGCGATATCGTTGTAGAGATCCCGGTTCGTCCCGCAGCAGATCGTGGTGACGACGCCGTCCGCCCCGGAGAGGACTTCACGCCTGTCGACAGTCGCCGTGACTCTGGCGGGGTAGTTCCCCTTTTCGACGATGCCGTCCACCGCCTTTTTCGAGAGGGCGAGATTGGTCTCGTTGATGTCGACCAGCGCGATCTCCGCGTCCCGGAAGGCCTCGAAGGTCAAGAGGTCCCGGACGAGATTCCGGGTGAAGACCAGGGAGCCGGAGCCGATGAATACGATTTTCTTTGGCATGGGAAAACTCCTTTCCTGTGAAAACGGTTGGGTGCGGGATTTATCGGATCCCGGGGTTCGGCGGACGTTTTTGGGCTAGGCGTGTTTGTCCGGATCGCGGACGGCCTTCAAGGTGCTGCCTTCCGGGGGCGGGGGACCTGTGCGGAACGCTTTGGTGTCGACTTCCATCCGCCGCTTTTTGAGGGAAACCGCCGTCCCCGTCTTTTCCTTCACACCCCCATTATACACGTTTCTCCCCTCCCGCACAATGCGCACATCCGCCAAAGGGGAGGGCAAAACTTGTACAAAACCCACAATCCGGGACCCCGGGATCTTGCAAAGGCGGTGCAGGTGTGCTATAATGGGGGCGAAATCCGAAACCGAAAGGAGCGCTCACCATGACATTTCCTTCCTCCTGGACCCTCCGCGGGATCTGCGTCACCGCTCCGAAACCGGCGGACGTGCCCCTGTTCCTCCGGTTCGTCCGGGAACGCCTGGCCGCCGACGGGATCAACACCCTCGTTCTCCTCACCCGCTATCGCTACGCCTTCGAATCCCACCCGGAATGCCGCGGTCCCGATCCCCTCACGAAAGCGGACGTGGACGCGATCAAGACCGCCTGCGACGAAAACGGAATCGAGCTGATCCCGAAGATGAACCTGCTCGGGCACCAGTCCGGAAAGACCAAAGCCTCCTTCGACGGGCTCCTCAAAGGCTTCCCGCAGTTCGACGAGACGCCGGAGGACGAGGAGGTCGAATACTGCCGCTCCCTCTGCCCCTCGGATCCCGACTGCCTGCGCGTCGTGCTGGATCTGGTCGGCGAGATGGCGGAGGCGTTCGGGGCGAAGACCTTCCACATCGGATGCGACGAGGTGTTCGAGATCGCGAAATGCCCGCGCTGCCGGGACAGATCCACCGCGTCCCTCTTTGCGGGCTGGATCGGCGCGATCCATGATTTCCTCGCCTCGAAGGGGATCCGCACGATGATGTGGGGCGACCGTCTCCTCGACGGGACCGCTACCGGCTACGGACGCTGGGAGGCCTCGCAGAACGGCACCGAGGCGGCAATCGGGCCCCTGCCGAAGGACATCCTGATCTGCGACTGGCACTACGAGAACATGGCGGCCTATCCCTCGGTGGAAGTCTTCGCCGAAGCCGGGTTCGAGACGGTCCTCTGCCCGTGGCGGTACAAGGACAACGCCGTGAAGTTCGTCGAATACGCGAAAGCCCACGACGGCGGGAACATCCGGGGCGTGATGGAGACCACCTGGTGCGACCCCGCCGCCCTTGTGAAGCTCCTGCTCGAGATCCCCGCCGGGGAAGACGTGCCGGACAACTGCAAGTACGTCGCCGAGACTTACCGGACGCTGTTTATGTGATGCGAAATCCCTTCAAAAGGGATCCAAGAATATATTTCCCCGCGGACGCCGGAGATTCAGGCGCGCATCGGGCACAGGGCTCACAGCGGGCTTGTGCAGACAAAACATGTTCGTTCTGTGCATATTAAACCGTTTGGGAGCGAAACAGTATAATCTTATCCTTACCCCGAATAAAAAACCGGCCGGAAGCCCGGGATCTGTACGGTCCTGCGGTTTCCGGCTTTTTTGCTGTTCTGTTGTTTTCTGTGTGCCCCGGGGCCTGTCACACCGCGAAGAACGGGCGGTCCTTCACGACCTCGAGGTGGTCTTCCAGCAGGCGGCGGTCCGCTTCGCCGAAGGGTTCCGCGAGGATCTCGGCGTGACGGGCCACGGCGAAGGAGAAATGGTCGTAGTTCCCCGGGGGGATGATCGTGTCAACGCCGAGGGAATAGGCGAATTTCACGGCGGCGGTGAGGAGGTCCGCCTGGGTTTCGGTGTCGAAGGGTTTGCACCAGGATTTCGGGTATTTCGAATCCCGCCGCTCCCCGTCGTCCGTCCACGCCCGCTCGATCATGGACTTCATGCAGAGCACCCCCATCCCCCGGCGTTTTGCCTCCGCGATCAGGCGCTTTCCCATGCCGTGGGCCGTCATCATGTGCCAGTTGAAGGGGAAGAGCACCGTGTCGAAGGGGTAGAGACCGATGGCTTTCAAGGCGGCCTCCTCGGAATGGGCGGTGATCCCGATCTTCCGGGCGATCCCCTTTTCCTTCATGTCCCGCATGAGCTCCATGACGCCGCCGGGTCCGAACGCCCGGTCCACCTCCTCCGTCGAGGAGATCCCGTGGAGCTGGTAGACGTCGAAAGCGTCCGTGTGAAGCATTTCGAGGGAGGCTTTCATCTCCTCCTCCGCCTCTTTCCGCATCCGCTGGCCGGTCTTGCAGGCGAGGAAGACGTTTTTCCGGTAGGGGATCAGGGAATTGCCGAGTTTTTCCTGCGCGTCGCCGTAGGAGGGAGCCACGTCGAAATAGTTGACGCCCTGCTCCACGGCCCACGAGACATAGCGGTCGGAGTTCTCCTGCCCGTCGTTCATGGAGACGATGCCCCCGTAGGCGACGGCGGAGATCTTGTATCCCGTCCGTCCGAGATCGCGGTAGATCATGTTTTTTCTCCTTGTCCGGTTTTTCTGCGGTTTATTCGATTCTCAATAATAGCTGACTATATGGGTTTCGATCACAAGATGTAGAAGGCGAACAGCGGGGTGGGAATGCCATATATCCAAACATGACGTCAATCCATCCCACCCCCGAGAATCCCCTTCGGGAATTCTCGCTGCCGTCAGCCGTAACATTGAGCTCGCGTACAATAACTCTGATAAGTTTGGAGAGCTATATTGGTGTGCCAAAGTTTCGACGATACGTTATTGGTGTATCCTGTCCCTATCCATTTCAGAAGTTCTTGCCGCTGAACTTGTTCAGCAGGGCTTCATTTCGGGGAAGCCGCGTTTCCCCTTTGAAATCGTATTACGGATTCTCGTCGAAGTTCGAGAGGAGCTTGTCGAGCTGTTTGTTCGCGTTCTTCGTGATCTTCTGGAGGTAGGAGGCGACTTCCATCGAACTGTTGTTGATCATATCTTCGATGAAGTTGGCTCCGGGGAGTTCGTAGGCGTAGGCGAAGCCGATGGTCCGGGTATCGGAGAGGAGCTGGAGCATTTCCGCGTCGTCGGGCTCGTCCGCGATCCGGGCCTTCATCGTCACCTCGTAGTAGGCGGGGAGGATGTTCTTATAGTTGTAGCAGGACATGGCCTCCACCACCGCGCCGATCTTGTCCTGCTGGTCCGCGCCCGCATTGGCCGGGATCCCCCAGGGGGCGTCGGTGCAGCAGTTGATGTAGTTCTCCTGGTTCTCGTCCAGTTTCGGGGTGGAGAGGAATCCGGCGTGGGCCTCGCAGTCGTTGATGTAGGCGTAGACGTCCTTCAGCTGCATGTAGGCGAAGAGGAAATTGCCGCCCTCGAGCATGGAAGGATAGAATTCGCCCGCGCTGAAGAACCGGTCCGCCTGGGTCATTTCGCGGAGCCGCGACATGATGGAGTCCGCCCGGTCCGTGTCGAAGTCCAGATAGATCGTGCCCTCCCTGTCCCGGCGGTACAGCGGCAGGTCCAGCGCCTCCTGCATGGCGTACCAGGATCCGCGGAAGCCGCAGAAGCCGAACCGGTCGTCGGTGGTCATTTTCCCGTCGCCGTTGAGGTCGTTCGTCGCCTGATCCGCGAGTTTTTTCAGCTCGTCCAGCGTCCAGCGGCCCTCTCTCACCGTATTATAGGGCACTTCGATCCCCAGATCCGCCGCCAGATCCTTGTTGACGAGCATCATTCTCGTCCAGTGCAGGCCGCAGTAGCTGAGATAGTTGGAGACGGCGTACATCTTGCCGTTCACGGTCCAGGATTCCGTCGCCAGTTCGGGCCACCAGGGTCTCGAAAAATCGAACTGGTCGATGTTGTAGACGTTCAACAGATACCCCTGGGTGCCGAGCGAGACGGTCTTCTTGTCGTGACCGATGGTGATGTCGAAGGCGTCGTCCCCGCCCTTGACCGTCGTCTTCACCGTCGTGGCGTTCCCGTCCGTGTCCCCGGAATCAATGGAAACGATCTTCACGTTGAAGCGGTCTTCGATGTACTGCTTCGACTGGTACAGGGCGTCGTTAAGGGGGGTGCCGTTCATCTCGTCGCTGGCGATGAAGGAATAGGTGTCCTGATGGTGCATGCAGGAGAGCACCCGGAATTCGTACCCTCCGAGATCGGTCTCGGGGATATCGTCCATGAGCTCGGTCTCCTCCGGCTCTTCGGCGGTCACATCCGCGGAAGGCGTCGACGGGGCAGCGGGAGATCCGCCGGATCCGGGGCCGGCCTCGGGCTGCGTTTCTCCGCAGGACGCGAAGAGGAAGGACGCCGCAAGGAGCGCGGACAGCAGGACGGAAATGCTTCTTTTCATGTTGATCCTCCTTTTGCTGAGAGAGCAGAGTGTTTTCAGGTCCGGGTCACGGAGTTATTCGTACAGCACTTCAAAGGGCGGGAGGGACTGCCATTCTTCCGAGTCGAACACCGTCCCGAGGACGCGGTGCACGAAGGTCTCGAAGGCCCCCGCGTTTTCGTCCGCCGGGGGTGGATCCCGTTCCGAAATCTCCTCCCGCGGATAAAGCAGAGCGGGCGGGATCCCGAAGCAGCGGACGTGATGTTCCCTCCCCTCCGACCGGACCGTGAGCTCGAGGAACATCTTCGGTGTCGACCACGCGCGCGTTTCGCCCTTTTCGTTCACCGGGGAATAGGGATCGTAGTTCTCCGGGGCCTCGGGGATCCCTGAAAAGTCGATCGCCTCCGCCAGGCGGGCCAGCTCGTCCAGTTCCCGGCGGTCCAGCTTCAGGCGGGTGCGGAACTTCGCGGGATCGGAGGCGTTGGCCGTCTTGACGAGGATCCCGGTCCGGCTGTCGTAGGAGCTCCCCTCTCCCGGCGCGCTGACTCCCCAGCGGACGGAGAAGGAGAAATCCGGTTCCCGGGAACAGCCGGGGAATGGGGCGAGGACGAGGAGAAGGCAGAGGAACGCGAGAACGGTCCGTTTCATAAGCGCTTCCCTCCTCTTTTTCGTCTTTATTCTCTCCCCGCGTTCTTCGACTCCCACCAGCGGGTGAAGGCGGCGGCATAGTTGGTTTTGAATCCCGCGGCGCCGGTCCCGCACATTTCCTCCCACCAGGCGGGATAGTCCCCGAGATTCGAGAAGACCTGAATTTCTCTGTCGCTGAGGTATTTCACGTCCTCCCTTGTATACTGCCGGTCGTTGAGGCCGATCTCCCAGAGGTCCATGCCGGCGATAAAGGCTTTATTCTCCTCCGTGAGCCGCCGGATGTTCGCCCCGAGCCGCACGCCCGCGGGTTTGCCGAGGGTCCGGCAGGTCTTCTGCATGTCGTCGAGGATCCCCCGGTCCCCGGAGAAGAGGATGTACTGTTCCCGGTTCGGGGACTTCTCGAGGATCTCGAGCATCCGGGGCATCAGGCCGGGGGCGCAGAACTCCACCTCCACGGTGATCTTCCGCGTCTGCCGGGCGAGCCACGCGTCGAAATCCGAAAACCGCATCAGCTTCGCCATCCGGGGCTCCGATTTGTAGGCTTCCACATAATCCCCGAAGAGACGCCAGGGGACCGTCGCCAGGCCTTCTTCGTCCGCGTGCTTCGGCGGTTTCTCCGGGAGCAGGTGCAGGGCGTAGGGGATCTCGATCCGGGAGAGCTCCTCCCAGGTCATGTCGGCGAGGCGGCGGATCGTATATTTCGTGGGGTGTCCGCAGGTGAGCCGGGAAAAATGGCCGTCATGGCAGACGACAGCCTCCCCGTCCTTCGAGAGGCGGATGTCCAGCTCGATCCCCTCGTATCCCGCGTCGACGGCGGCCTGAAACGCTCCCTCGGTGTTTTCCGGCGCGCTCTGGACGACGCCCCGGTGCGCGAACCGCATGGGTCCGGTATAAGTCATGGTTCAGTCCTCGGATTTCCGTTTTTTTCAGTATAGCACATTCCGGCGGGAAAGGCAACGGGTAAATTTGCGGTCACGATGAAAAAATATGCGGGGGATCCCGAATTATTCTCAGCCGTCGGGGAAGGAAACCGGTTCTGACGGAATTCGCCGACGTCCGTTTTCCCTCTTGAATTGCGGCCCGATTCGTGGTATACTGGACCCGGAGCCGCGCGGGATCCGCCCATCCCCTCTCCCGGGGACACAATGCGGGCGGAACGGGCGGCGCGGGCGGAAAGACATTTCTTCAAAACCACATTCAGAGGAGGATCCCCCATGAAAATCCTGTTCCAGGGCGACAGCATCACCGACGCCGGAAGAAGCCGCGCGGACTTCCACGATCTCGGCTTCGGCTATCCGAAATACACGGCGGAGCTCATCAAGAACCGCCATCCCGGCACGGACTTCGAGTTCATCAACCTCGGGATCGGCGGGCACCGGGCGGAAAATCTCCGGGACCGCTGGCAGACGGACTGCATCGACTTACAGCCGGATTTCGTCTCCATCATGATCGGCATCAACGACACCTGGCACCGCGCCGGGGACCGGAACTGGATGCCCCACGAGTATTTCGAGGAGTGCTACCGCTATCTGCTGACGGAGATCAAGGCGAAGACGCACGCGAAGATCCTGATGATCGAACAGTTCCTGCTTCCCGTGCCGGACAAGGAGTTCTTCCACGTGGACCTCGACCCGAAGATCCAAGTCACCCGGAAGCTGGCCCGGGAATACGCGGACGCCTTCCTCCCGATGGACGGGCTGTTCGCGTCCCACTGCATCGGCGAGGATCCCACCGCCTGGGCCGCGGACGGAGTGCATCCGACCGAAGCCGGAGCGCGGCTGATCGCGGGGTATTACGCCGACGCGTTCGACAAGCTCTTCTGCTCGATCAAATAACGAAAGACTCCGCCTTTCGAAAACAGCAAGACGGACATTCCGGTGACTGTGTCGACCGGCTTGGTGACTGCGTCGACCGATCCGTCGGCGGAGGAGGGTTTGTTCATCCCTTCACGAAGGGAAATAAGGTATGAAACGCTACGCGTTTCGGATTTAATGTCCTGCGCGGACGGCGGCACGGGGGACCATCTCAGGCCGAAGGCCCCCTGTGCGGGTCCCTTGGCCGGAGAGCATAACCTGCCCTCTCACATCGGATTCGAAATTCGATCTTGCATCCCACGTCCCCGCGCGGTCTCTGTTCGTACAGCTGAAACATGCGCAGACAAGTCTGCGGCCTCCGGCGGCGTTTCAGGCGCGCATTGGGCACAGGGACGCGCACGGCTGAATCGAAAACTGTTTCTTTGTCTTCGCGCACATTTTCAGATTCAGACCGACGTGCAGACAGAACGGCGCGATCGAAAATCTGCCCGGGCGAAACATGGAGTTTTGCCGGCGAATGTTTCATGTGAAACAATTCTTAATTCATCATTCTGAATTCTGAATTGTCCTAATTCACTCCTCACTCCTAACTCCTCACTCATTTCCCAGCGAAACGCGCGAAAAAACTCCCCCGGCGTAAAATCGGAGGAGTTTTCTTTGTTTTATTCCACGATCGCCTGCTCGGTTTCGGAGATTGCGAAGACGGTGAGGAACAGGGTGTCGAAGTCGTTCGAGTTTGTCCAGACGCGGTAGTACATGCTGCCCGCGGGGATGGGGGCGGCGTGTTCGGCTTCCTCGTCTTCGTGGACGTAGACGCTGCTGGTCTCGATCTTCGCGAAGGCCGCTCCGTTCCTTGCGGCGTCGTAGGTCATGCGGGGGAATTTGCTCCGCAGATCGGTCCGAAGCCGCAGGCCCTTTTCGTGGAGGGTGTCCCAGACGTCCCTGCCGTCGAACTTGAAGGAGGACTTGACGGAGAAGAATTCGTTCCCCTGGGTCGCGGTGACGGTGTGGCCGACCTCGTGCTCCGCCGTGCTCCCCGTCAGGTGATTGCGGAATTCGAAGAGGCGCGCGCCGATGGGGTTGTTCTTCGTCATCTTGCCCTCGAAGATCACCTTCCGGTCCGCGTCCTCCACGACGTAGCCGGGTTTCAGGTGGTCGCCGTCGAAGCGGAAATAGACCTCCGTGACGCCGGGGGCGGTTTTGAAGGTCTCAAAGGCGGCGGAGGGGAATTCCGGTCCGGCGTCCAGTTCCGCGCTCTTTTTGAAGGCCTTGACGGTCCCGAAGACGCCGAATCCGAGGGCGGCGATGCCCAGAACGATCAGGATCGGGGAGAAGAGCTTGCTCATTTTGCCGTTGGTGGTGGTTTCGGGGTTATCGGGATCATAGAAGACGTCGATATCCCCGCCCACCGCGAACTTTCCGCCGAGGTTCGGGAAGGTGCCGTCGTACTCCCTGCCGTCCACTGTGTAGCGGAACCCGACGTCGTACTGCGCGGCCTCGTCCGTGTCGGTGCGGGGGACCTCGGTGACGGAGGTGATCGTCCCGACGGCCTTCTCGAAATTGTCGGTGTTGAAGCCGAGGGTCAGGATGCCGAACACGATGAGGATGATGCCGGCGGGGACGAAGAACCGGGCCGGACCCGAGTTCCGCATGAACCGCGCGAATTTGTTCTCGATATTCATTTGCGTTCTCCTTTGCGCAGAAATCTGACGTCCTTTATCATACCATGAAACGGGAGGAATGTCAATGAACGGGACGAATTTTCGAAAGAGGTTCCGGCCCTTTTCCGCCTCTCTGAGAGATCCGGCTTTTCCTTCTTTTTTGAACAAATTCTTATAAAGGTATTGAAATGTTTTGCCCGATGTGATATGATAAACTTGTGATGGTTTCCCCCGAATGACGCGCGGCGTTTCCGGGAGGGGCCGAAAATCATGATTTCAACGCTCATGAAAGAAGGAGTTTCATCATGAAGAAGACATTGAGCATCCTGCTCGCGGTCGTGTTCTGTCTGACGCTGTTCCCGCTCACGGCGGCAGCGGATGATCCGACAGCGGTCACGTATTATGACCTCTGGGTCGGCGGCGAACAGGTGACAAGCGCAAAGCTGTCCGGGGAGGGCTGGAGTTATAGCTCCGAAAATCAAACACTGACCTTGGACGGGTACAACTACACAGGCGCAGGGCATCAGGGACAGACCCAATATCCCGAATGCGGCGCGATCTATATCGGGATTCCGAATCTTGTGCTCGTTGTCAAGGGCACCAATACCGTCACAGAGACCGGCGGCGTAACGGGACATTATTGCAGCAACGGCATCGTCTCCGCATATGGTCTTACGATCACAGGCTCCGGCACGCTGAACGCCATCGGCGGTATTCCGATTCCAAGAAGCGACAGTCATGGTCAGAGCCGCGGCATTCGCGTCATGGGCAAACTGACCGTCGACAAAAACTTCACAGGAACGTTAAATGCTCAGGGTTCGGCATTTTCAAATTCCGGCAATACCGACGTCTGTCATGGCCTTGCTGCGGACGAAATTGCGATATACAACGGTACGGTCGTCGCCAAAGCCGGGGATATCTCCGGCAGCTTCGGCCAGTCCATTGGTATTGCAACAAGTTCAGCAACGATCTATGGCGGTAATGTCACAGCCATCGGCGGGAAGCCGTCCGGCTCTACATACAGCTACGGTTTCGGCAGAGCGAATCTGACAGTCAGCGGCGGTACGGTCACCCTGATCGGCGATACCAACGCTTTCTACTATTCCGGACGTACTCTCTCTCTGGCAGACGGTGCAACCGCTTCCGGATCGACGAATACAAGCGGAGAGCCCTTGGAGACTTATGAAGCCGGCAAGCTCAGTTCCTATAAGTATATCAAGATAACAGCGCCAACCCAGAATCCCACGACCTTCACCGTGACTCTTGTCGGGAATAACGAATCGAAAGAATACACGGTCGAAGCAGGCAGCGATTTCGAATTGCCGACATGCGGTTTCAACGCTCCCGCCGGCAAGCAGTTCAAGGCTTGGAAAGTCGGCAATGAAGAGAAACAGCCCGGCGACAAAATCGAAGTCACTTCCGATACAACAATCACCGCTGTCTGGGAAGACGCGCCTGCTTCTGCCGAAACCTTCACCGTGACCTTCGACACACTCGGCTACGGCGTGGCTCCTTCAGCGCAGACCGTCGTGAAAGGCGAAAAAGCGACAAAGCCTGATAACCCGGTCTCTGACCCCCTCACGTTCGACGGCTGGAAGATCATCGTAGATGGCAGCGAAAAAGACTACGATTTCGATACCCCGGTTGAAAAGGATATCACCCTCATAGCCAGATGGCTTGTCCCGACCTCTCCCAGCTACGTGACCGCCAACTGGAGCACAGAAATAAAGAGAGTAGAACTCACATACAATGACACTCCCGATGTGACGGTTTACGAAACGGATGCCGTGATTTCCTGGACGGTCATTCAGGAAGCCACGTCGACCTCCTCCGGCAAGATCCTCTACAAGGGGACTGCGGAGGGACGTGACGGTATCGAGTTTACGGAAGAATGGATCGAGATCATCCCGCCGCTCTCCGGCAGTTCCGACTGGATCCGCAAGAGCCTCGCGATGGGCGCCGCGCTGTTCAATCCTCCGAAGAAGCAGACGGATTCCAAACTGCCCGAGCCCGAGAAGCAGCCCGATCCCGTGATCGTCACCGTTGACGCAGAGACCCCGGCCATCGCCGACGAACCGGCGGAACCCGAGATCCCCTTCGTCGACGCGGCTCCGGGTGATCCCTACTACACAGCCATCGTCTACGCCTTCAAGTCCGGCCTCATGAAGGGTATTTCCGATACCGAATTCGGCCCGTCCGGCACCCTGACCCGCGCGATGTTCGTGACGATCCTCGGCAGACTGGATATGATCGATCCTGCGGACTACGCCGACTGTCCCTTCGAGGACTGCGAGCCCCTCGGCGACTGGGACTACCTTCCCTACGTCGCGTGGGCGGCTGAAAAGGGCATCGTCCTCGGCTTCGGAGACGGTACGTTCCGCCCCTTCGATTCTGTGACAAACGAACAGGCCGTTCTGATGCTCCGCCGGTACGCGGACTACCTCGGCCGGGAGACCGTCGCCCCCGAGATCGCCTATGAAGGCGCGTCCCCCTGGGCTTCCGCCGCCGTGGCGTGGGCCTTCGCGGACGGGATCTACCCGACCGAAACCGACGCCCCCTTCACCTCTCCCGCCAAACGCGGATGGACAGCCCGCGCGTTCTACAATTTCGTCGGATTCCTGATGAAGTAAAGTACATCCAAAAGGGAGACGCGGCTTCTTGAAATGAAGCCCGGCTGAACAAGTTCAGCGGCAAGAACTTTTGATGTGGATAGGGACAGGTCGTACCAATAACGTATGGTCGAAACCTTGACACACCAATATAGCCATCCAACCGTATCAGAGTTATCGTTCGCGAGCTCATGATCGGAGATCATTCGCCTTCTACATATTGCGATCAAAACCCATTTAGTTAGCTGATTATATTAAGCAGGAAACCGAAAACGAAAAGCCTTTCCTCATTCCGGGGAAGGGCTTTTTTGCGCGGGAATCTGTCCGTTTTGTCCCGTCCGGTGGAAAAATTCACAGGGATGGGGTAGATTCCGGGAGTCCGGTCCGGTATACTGGATTTGCAGACGGCGGAAAAACGGATCACGAAAGGAGCGGGAAAATGAAACTGTCCGTGATATTCGAAGAGAGACCGAAACAGTGGGGGTTCCGGGGGGATCCGTATTTCTGGGATCACCTGAAAGGGCGCGCGGAAAGCATGGATCTGCTCTCTCCCGGCGAGCTGGAGGACTGGATCAGAAGGGAATACCTGTCCGTTTCCGGCAAGCCCCTGACCGACACCTACGGCGATTTCGCGGTCGTCAAGCAGTTCGCCCACGGGGGAATGAGTTCCGGCGGCATCGACAACCTGTGGTGGCTGGACAAAGGGATCCCGCTCCTGAAAAAGAGACTGGAAGAGATTTCAAAAAAGAGGGGAAACGCGGCTTCTTGAAAGAAGCCTGGCAAGAACTTCTGAATTGGTTAGGGATTGGGTTATACCAATAACGTATAGTCGAAACCTGGCACACCAATATAGCCATCCAACCTTATCAGAGTTATCGTTCGTGAGCTCAATGTTACGGCTGACATAAGCGAGAATTCCCAAAGGGGATTCTCGGGGGTGGGACGGCCCGTGTCATGTTCGGATAAATGGCATTCCCACCCCGTCGTTCGCACTCTACGGAGAGCGATCAAAACCCATGAAGTTGGCTTTATAGAGCGAGAATAGTATACCCCCCGAAACGGAAAAGACCCCGCGATCAAACGAGGTCTTTTCTTTATCGGATTGGGGGAAGGTGGATTCGAACCACCGAAGGCGGTGCCAGCAGATTTACAGTCTGTCCCCTTTGGCCACTCGGGAATTCCCCCATAGCGGGCAGCCCGTCTTATTCGACAAGACTGCCGTTCAGCTGGTGATCGGAGTCGAACCAACAACCTGCTGATTACAAATCAGCTGCTCTGCCATTGAGCCACACCAGCGCGCGCCTTTCCGGGGTCCCTTCGGATCCACCGGTCGGAGCCTGTATAGTATATCACGCGGTGCGGGTTTTGTCAAGTCCTTTTCGAAATTTTCAGCGAAAACCGGTCCCGGTCAGTTGTTCTCCCCGCCGTCGAGGATCTTCTGCAGAAGGCTGCGCAGAACGGCGGTTTCCTCGTCGCTCAGCGGGACTGTCGCGCGGATCCCTTCGGGAATGTGGGAGGCTTTCTTCTTGAGGGCGGTGCCGGCGTCGGTGAGGACTACGCAGACCACGCGCTCGTCCTCTTTGGAACGGCTGCGGACGATGTAGCCCTTCCCTTCGAGGCTCTTCAGAACGGGAGTGAGGGTGCCGCTGTCGAGGTGAAGACGGATTCCCATTTCCTTCTCGCTGAGGGGGGTCTTCTCCCACAGGACCAGCATCACGAGATACTGCGTGTAGGTGAGGTTGAGTTCGGAGAGGAATGGATGATACTGTTTGTTCACCTCGCGGGAGGCAGCGTAAAGCGGGAAGCAGATCTGCTTGTCCAGGCGGAGAAGATCTTCGGTATTTCTGCTCATGGGGAAACGTCCTTTACAGATAATTATTTTAGCTGATGAATTATAACACATCCATTCGGAAAAAGCAAGGGGAATGACAAAATTCACTCCGTCTTTTTGTCTGTTTCCGCGCTGAATTTCCGAAATCGCGCCGAAAGAAAGCTCAGAGCGGCAGATGCACAACGCCCGCGCCGCGCCCCGAGGGATCCTGACTGCGGAAACGCTCCGCGACCCGGCAGGCGAAATCCTCCGCGCACTCCCCTCCGACGGCAAGGATCGCGTCCAGCCGCTCGTGACGGCAGATCGACGCGCCGACGCCCACGGATTCTTCCAGCGGGGAGGGTTCCGCGCCGGACATTTCGAAGAGGTGGAATCCCCCCTCGAACCCGTTCAGCGCGTCCCGCACGAACGAGGGGAGTTCGGATCCGTAGATCACGAGGACCCAGCGTCCGAAAGCGGCGAGGTCGGATGGAAACTTCCCGGGCGAGGACTCCACGGGCTCCCGGGGAAAGGGGGTGGGATACAGATAATCAGTCATGAAGCAACTCCGTTTGTACTGTCGTTCAAAAACAAACGCCGGGCGTATGCGGACCGCTCCGTCAGAAGGAGGGGGCGGAGAAGGATGAACGCGCTGATGCTATTCTCGCACTGAAAAGCTGACTGTATGGGTTTTGATCGCAAGATGTAGAAGGCGAATGACGGGGTGGGAATGACATTTATCCAAACATGACACCAACCATCCCACCCCCGAGAATCCCCTTCGGGAATTCTCGCTTACATCAGCCGTAACATTGAGCTCGCGTGCGATAACTCTGATAAGGTTGGATCGCTAAATTGGTGTACGGACAAGGGCCAAACAAAATTGAAGCAGTCTTGCCCTATCCACATCAAAAGTTCTTGCCGCTGAACTTGTTCAGCAGGGCTTCATTTCAAGAAGCCGCGTTTCCTTTTCCGTTTGAGATCAGCATGAACCGCTCCGCCTGGCGGCGAAAAAGGGGACCGCGTCTTTGGCGATCCCCGGGAGGTCACAGAGCGCAGAGGGCGTTTCAGGCGTTGACGGTGGATTCCACTTCCGCGTCGGCGGCGGCGGCCTTCACGGCGTCCACGAGGGCGAGAACTTCCTCGACGGTCTTGAAGGAAGCGGTGCCGCAGGTCGCGATGATTTCGCCGTTCTTCGCCTTGAGACGGTAGCGGAAATCGCCGGCCTTATCGGCATAGACTTCGAATTTCGGATGCTTCTTGGTTTCGAATCCTTCGACGGTCTGGTTCTCGACTTCTCCGACCGCGCTGTTGCGGACGCTGTCGACGCCCTTCCTGCAGGCGTTTTCCGAGCTGTAAACCTCGGAGGTCGCGAGAACGGTGTCTTCGCACTTGAGATCGAACTTGAAGCCGGTGGCGGTCTGCTTGACGATGAACTTAGCCATAGATTCCTCCTGAATGACCCGCGTGGGGTGCTTTTGTGATTCCATTGTAGCATAGTTTCGCCGAGAATGCAAGCGGAAAAGCAAAGAAAAAAGCGGAAAAAACGCGATTTTCCACAATTTGCCCCCCGGAGAAAAGAAAAACCCCGGCTCGCGCGGAACCGGGGAAGGCGACACCCAGAATCGAACTGGGGAATAAAGGTTTTGCAGACCTCTGCCTTACCGCTTGGCTATGTCGCCATAAGGGGGATTTACGGTACGAAAGACATTATACACGAAAATCCCCCGCTTGTCAAGAGGGAAGAAGAAAAAAGTTAAGCGCGGGGAAAGAGGGGAGGTGGGAGCGGCTGGCGGCTAGTGGTTAGAGGCTAGCAGAGGACGAGTGAGGAACGCAATTCAGAATTAAGAATTAAGAATTGACCGATGTTTCACGTGGAACAATCGTGATTTCGTTCTGTTTTTTCTGAAACGATCCTTCATTCAGGCCGGAAGCACGTCCGTCGCCGCTTTTCTTTGTCATTCTGAGGAGCCTGCGACGAAGAATCTCCGCACGTGGAGGATGGGTTGGCCTTGATGCGGGGAGATTCTTCGCTGACAGCACAACTGCGTTGGTGCGCACGACCGCGTCGGTGCGTCAGAATGACAACGTAAGGACGGAACGGGACGTGCGGCGGCCGATTTGACGGAGTAGGTCGGAGCGTTTCACGTGAAACAAAGGATTTCGTTCTACTAGCCACTAGCCACTAACGACTACCCACTCCTATAGCCACTCCTCACTCCCTCTCCAGCACTCCCGCCCGCAAAAAGAGTCTTTCATCTGCGATCTCGGGGATCTCGGCTTCGTGGGTGACGGCGATGACGAGCCTGCCGCGGTCTTTGGCCAGGTCTCCGAGGATGGAGGCCACGGTGCGGGCTGTGGCGCGGTCCAGGTTGGCCGTGGGTTCGTCCGCAAGGATCACCGGATTGTCCAGCGCCATCGCCCGCGCGAACGCCGCCCGCTTCTGTTCGCCCCCGGAGCACTCCTTCGGATAGTGCCCGCAGAGCTCCTCGTCCAGCTTCACCTGCCCGAGGTATTCCTTCGCCTTCGTTTCCGCCTCGGAGGGGGAGACGCCCTTGAGGAGCATCGGGAACATCACGTTTTCGAGGACGGTGCGGCCCTCGAAGAGCAGATTCGCCTGGGCGACGGTGGCGGCGATCTCCCGGCGGTAGCGCGTCATGCCCATCTCCGAAATGCTCTTCCCGTCGGCCAAAATCTCCCCGGAGGTCGGGACCGCGAGACCGGCCAGCAGGGTGAGAAGGGTGCTCTTCCCCGCCCCGGATTCGCCCTCGACGGTGTAGAGACGGCCCGACTCGAAGAACGCCGAGACGTCCTTGAGGATCATGCGGCGTCCGCGGGGATATTTGAAGGAGACGCCTTTCATCTCCAGCGTGCGGCGCGGCAGTTCGGTGTTATTGTTCATCGTTTCGCTCCTTCAAGAGATTCAGGGGGTTGAGAAGGCAGAACAGCCCGGTGACGGCGGCGGTCAGGACGAGGGATGCCGCGGCGTGCAGGGCGGTGGTTGTCCAGGAGGCGTAGGGCCCCAGTCCGGCGGCGAGGACGGCGAGGGAGGGGAGCAGATAGGAGATCAGGATGAAGACCGCGGCGGGCAGCCAGATCCCGAAGAACACGGCCCCCGCTCCGTCCCCGAGAAGCCGCCGGACCCCGCATTCGTTCGCCAGTCCGAGGACCGCGATCAGCTCGAGGGCGTAGACGACGAAGGGCAGGACCGTGCGGAAGAGCTTCTCGAAGAAGACCGCCGACCGCTGGGCGTTCTGAAGCGGTCCCATCACCCCGTCGATCTCCCCCTCGTTGTAGTAGACCGAGACGAATTTGTTCCGGTCGTAGGGCGAGGGCGTGTTGACGATCTTCTGGATCTTGTCGTAAAGCTCCGCCATGTTCCTGTTCTCCTCTTTTTTCAGGGTGAACGTCAGAACGGAGGCGGAATAGCCGGACACGCCCTGGTCGTTCGCGGAGAAGAAGGAGAAGAGGTCCGGCGAGGCCACGATCACGTCGTCCGGGATCTCCGCGTTGACGGCGGTGATCTTCGTGGTCGTAAAGCCGATCTTGTTTCTCGAGTACATTGTCAGAAAGCCGCCCGCTTCGACCCCGAAGTATTCGGCCAGAGCGGGGGAGATCGCCATTTCGCGGCTCTCGCCCCATTTCGGGATCGGCCCGTATTTGTCCCCGGGACTGGCCGCCCAGACCAGGGAGCAGGGAACGAAGGATTCCGGCGGCGGTTCTGTGACCGTCCCGGTTTCAAGGTCGATGACGGGATGTTTGTCGGACACGAAGGCCGCTCCCCTGGGGACCGTCATTTCCAGATCGAAGGATTCATAGCAGTCCAGTTCGATCAGTTTTCTGATCTGCGCGAATTTGAGGGTGAACGTGCTCGAAAGGGATTTTCTCCCCGGACCGAGGCGGAAGTTCACCGTCATTTCCTCCCAGGTCTGGTCGATCTCGGCCTGATTCCGGGCGACCTCCCGGGACAGCCACGCGCCGGAGACGGTAAATGCCGCCGCGGCCAGGAATACGGCGAGCCAGATCTTCCATTTGCGCAGGATGGGCAAAAGATTCTGCCGGATCATCGGAACACCTCCTTTCTCACGCGGTCACCGCGGAAATCTCTTCCGGTCCCGCATCCGCACGACGGCGGAGGAGACGAGGGCGAGGAGCAGGGTCTCCCCCAGCGCGAAGGCCCCCATCACGGCGAGGGACCGGGGGGTGCGGAGCAGATAGGGGAAGAGCTCGTCGGAAATCAGGGACAGGATCCAGAGCAGAAGGGCCGCGGCGGGCAGGGAGAAGAGGGCGGTGAGGGCCCAGGCTCCCCGGTAGATCCCCCGGGACTCCCATTCCGTCGCGCCGAGGGTCCGCTCCGTCGCGTAGTCCGCCCGCCAGAAAAGGACCAGCTCTCCGACGGCGATGACGAATCCCGCGGCGAGGGCGATGACGGCGGCGGCGAGGCTCCCGGAACGGCGGGTGTCGAGATCCTCCAGCCGGCTTTCCACGTCGGCGTAGTCCGGGGTCACCATGATGGGATCGTACCCGATCGCGTGAAGCTCCTCCGCCGTCCCCAGCATGAAGGTCTCAAAGCTCTCCTTCGGGACTTCGAAGGTGAAGTTCAGAGGATTGCGGGGGGCTTCGGTCAGCGCGTCCGTGGTCGGGGGGACGAGGATCACGTCGGCTCCGAACTGGAAGGGACTCACCGTATGATCGTTCACCGAGGTCTTCAGCCCCGTATAGCTGTACGTGCCGACGATTTCGTATTCGACGGGCTCCGCGTAGGCGAGGATCCGGGTGTCGCCGAAGTGGGGGACCCCCAGGCCCCCGTAGGAATCGGCGGAGAGCGAAAGGGGCAGTTTGTCCCCCCGCTGCAGCCCGAGCTTCGAGGCTGCCTCGGCGGAGATCATGCAGACGCGCTTTCCCCGGTCCTCCGCGCCGATCCAGCGTCCGGTGAGGGCCCGCATCGTGTCGTTCTTGCGCATCAGGAGCTGTTCCGTGTCCCCGATCTCCACAACGGTGACGAGGGAGCGGGCGTTGTCCATGGCGGCGGCAAGATCTTCGAGGCCGTTGTCCCGGATCGCTTTTTCGGCGAAGGCCCGGTCGTCGAGGGCGCGGTCCTCCTCCTTCTCGGGGAAGATCGCCTCGGTGGGTTCGTCCCGCCCGGGGAGCAGGATATGCCCGAGACTGAGGGACAGGCCGGAGCCATACCCCGCCCCGCAGATCAGATACCGCACCCCGCCCTCCATCGGAGCTTTTTCCTCGGATTCGTCCCGGGGAAAGCGGAGGGAGGGGACCCGGGAGGACTCGGTCGGGGGGATCTTGATGAGGTCGGTGTTTCCGGCGGCGTAGGCGGTGGGCCAGAGGGACACGTTCCAGTAGGGCGTGGGAACCCCCGGCTTCATCGGGTCGTTCTGAATGAGCAGATTGATGGGATTCGGCTCCCGGGACTCGGCGACGAAGAGGACGTAATGGCCGTACCCGCTGGCGTCGAGGCGGTAGATCTCCGGCAGCCGTCCTCCCCGGAAGCGGAATTCGTGGACTGCCGTGACGCAGGGGGAGGAGGAGAGCAGATCCATCGCCTCTTCGGAGACGGTGGTGTCGTAGATCGAAACAAAGTACGAGACGTAGACCCCGGGATTTTCCGCGTCCACGAGCCGGTCTTCCTGAGTCGGGACAAGGGTGCCGAGGAAGACGCGGGATCCCTTCGCCTCCTCGATGGCGTTCGCGGCGAGCAGCCACTGTCCGGCCTCGACGACGCAGAACACCAGAAGCAGGACGTTGACAAGGGCGCAGAGGGCGATCTTGTAAGGCCGCCGGGCGGCAAACCGCGCTCCGTTCAGCGAAGTCTTTTTCACATCCGATCCCTCCCGTTGAGATTTGGTTTATTATACCACATCGAGAGATAAATGTCAAGCAAGGGGATAAGGGTTCTGGGAAGAGTTAGGAGTGGTTAGAGGCTAGTGGCTAGTAGAGCGAATGAGGAATGAGGAATGAAATTCAGAATTCAGAATTATGAATTAAGAATTGGCGGATGTTTCACGTGGAACAATCGTGATTTCGTTCTGTTTTTCTGAAACGATTCTTTATTTCGGACGGCTGACCCCCATCGTTCCGCTTTTCTTTGTCATTCTGAGGAGCCTGCGACGAAGAATCTCCGCACGTGGAGGATGGGTTAGCCCTGAAGCCGGGAGATTCTTCGCTGACAGCACAACTGCGTTGGTGCGCACGACCGCGTCGGTGCGTCAGAATGACAAAGTAAGGGCGAACGGGATGTGCGGCGGCCGATTTACGGAAAAGCCCCGCATGTTTCACGTGAAACAACGGAGGACGGTTCTACTAACTACTAACCACTTTCAACTAACTCCTCATTTTTCCCTTTCCCCCTTGCATCCCGGGCGCGGATGGCCTATAATAGAGGGGGAAGACAATCCGATCCTACGATCATACGCCTGAACAGGAGGAATATCTATGGCAGACGCAATCATCCGCGGGATGCACGGGTGCTCGAGGGAAGAGTCCTACGTCGCGCCCGAAGATCCGCTCGTGAGGGAAAAGCTCGAGTGGTTCCGGGATCAGAAGCTGGCTCTGATGATGCACTTCGGCATCTATTCCGAGATCGGGATCTGCGAATCCTGGCCCCTCTCCGACGGGGACGCCGAATGGGGCCGGAATGAGATCGACTGGGAGAGCGACCCCGAGACCTTCAAGAACCAGTACCGGGATCTGAACAAGAGCTTCAATCCCGTCCGTCTCCGCCCCGAGGTCTGGGCAGACGTGGCCGCGCGGAACGGCTTCAGGTATCTGATCTTCACGACGAAGCACCACGACGGCTTCTGCCTCTTCGATTCGAAGTACACCGACTACAAGTCCACCGCTCCGGACTGCCCGTTCCACACCCACCGGTACGCCGACATCGCGAAGCACGTGTTCGACGCCTTCCGGGCACGGGGGATCGGGATCGCCGCCTATTTCTCGAAGCCCGACTGGCACTGCCCCTGGTACTGGGCCGAGGGGATGGACCGTCCCGTGGCCTATAACCGCAACCCCACCTACAAGCCCTCGGAGCACCCCGAGATCTGGGAGAAGTTCGTGGAATTCACCCACAATCAGATGATGGAGCTGGTGCGGGACTACGGCCCCATCGACATCCTCTGGCTGGACGGCGGGCAGGTCAATCCGGGGAACGGGCAGGACATCCGTCTCTCCGAATTCGTGAAGGAAGCGCGGAAGATCCGCCCGGGCCTCATCACCGCGGACCGCACCGTCGGCGGGGAGAACGAGAACTACATCACCCCGGAGCAGAGCGTGCCGGACTATCCGATCCGGGTGCCGTGGGAGAGCTGCGTCACGGTGGGCTACGCCTTCTCCTACCGGTTCGCCGACCGCTACAAGACCCCGCGCCAGCTGGTGCATCTTCTGACGGACGTGGTGTGCCGGGGCGGGAACCTCGCTTTGAACATCGCGCCTCAGCCGGACGGGAATCTCCCCGCGGCGGCCGTCCGGGCGGTGGACGGACTGGGGGCGTGGCTGCGCGACAACGGGGAGGCCATCTACGGCACCCGTCTCGCCGATCCGAACGAGGACGGGATCACCGCCTTCACCGCGAGCAAGGACGGGAGGAAGCACTACGCCGTGGTCCGTCTCCCGGAGGGCGAAAAGCTCGGGGAGACCCTCACGATCCCGTGGCCCCATGAGGCGGAGAAAGTCACCCTCCTCGGCCTCGAGGCTCCCATGTCCTTCGAGAAGACCGACGCCGGACTGGTTCTCAGAATCCCGGAGATCCTGGTCGGCCACAACCCCATCGCCCCGGCGTTCCGGATCGAGTGAAAACGGGCATGAAGAAAGAGGAAGTTTCCTTTCGGGAGGCTTCCTCTCTTTTTTGTTTTATTCCGCCCTTTGCAGGATCCACAGATCGCACACCGCGAGGCCTTCCCGCATCCGGGCGAGGGAGCAGAGGAACCGTCCGCCGTCCTCCGCAAGAACGCGGTACTGCCCCGCCTCCCCGGTCTTCTTGCGGAACCGGAACCCGCATCCGTCAAAGTCCGCGAGGGGCGTGCGGTCGAATCCCCCGTTCGGATCCCGTTTCAGGCCCGCGAGACCTGCGTCGTTCCAGCAGTAAAGATCGAATCCGTCCCCCTCCGAAAGAGGAAAGAGCGGGATCTCGCCGTCGGAGGTGAATTCCGATCCGTAGGGGATCTTCCCGGACGGGTCCTCCGGGTCGAGCAGGGACAGGCACCGCCCGCCGTCTCCCGAAATGCTCCATGTGTTCGAGACCCACACCGTCCCGTCCGCCGGGCAGGAGAGGAGGGCAAGATACTCCATTTCCGACGAGAGGGGAACGAGCCGGCTGACGAGATCCAGCTTTTCGTCGAAGACCAGAACCGCCTTGCTCAGCCCGGCATAGATCCGTCCCTCCCCGTCCAGCGCGAGGAACCGCGGATCCGTTTTGACCCCGTCGGGATAGAAGGGGGCCAGCGGAACGGAGGGAAGAAGTTCCTCGTCCCGCCCGTATGCGTACCGGTACAGACGCCAGCGTTCCCGGACCGGTCCGCCGTTCGACGTGACGAAAAACGCGGCGTCCTCCCCGAAGGCCCCGAGCAGGATCCTCTCGTCCGGCGGCAGAGGGAGGCTTTTTTCTTCCGTCACCCCGTCGGGTCCGATCCGGAACAGCCGGTTCTCGTATGCCTCCGCCCCGTTTCCCGCGCTGTGCGAGAACGCGAAGCAGAGGATTTCGTCCCGGGCGGCGTTATAGGAGGGCACGCATTCCGCGCTGACGGCAAATCCCTCGGGGAGGGGACGTTTCAGAAGCTCCCAGCCGGTGAGGGAGGGATCGGCCGGGTCCTCAGCACCCTTCCCGCATCCCGCGAAGAGGAGGAGGGGCAGGAGGAAGAACAGAAGGAGCGCCGTTTTTTCATTTCCGTCACCTTTCCTTTCGACCTTTATCCCTGCGCCGCGTAGACCAGTTCTTCGTACAGGATCCTCGCGGTCTCTTCCGGCGCGGACCGTCCTTCGATCAGCGCGAGCCCCGCGTCGATGGCCCGCTTCGTCATGTCCGCCCATTCGAGACGGGAATGTTCGTAGTACGCCGGAAGAAAATCGTTCAGCTCCGCGAAATACGCCTCCGAGCCCTTCGACCACGCCTGAACTCCCGGGGAGCCGTTGTAGTACCGGTCGAGGGGGAGCCAGAGCGGGGCGCGGAAGAGGGCGTTGTCGTACCGGTGTTCTTCGCCGGTCAGTTCCGCCAGCCACGAAAGAGCGAGATCCTTCCGCGGGGTGTTCGGATTCACGAACAGACAGGAGTCCACGGAGAGAGAAACGCTTCCGCCGTCCTCCGATACCGGATAAAGGGCGAATTCCGATCCGTCCGCCGCCGCCCCGTAGAGCTCCGCGCCGTATGCCGAGAGATCCCCGACGGAGGAAAGCGGGAACACGGGATCCTCCCCGAACAGGGTCCCGTCCGCAAGATGCGGCTCCGCGTCCCGGAGAAAGGCAAGGATGATCTCCTCCGCGTCCGGGGTGAGGTTTTCGGCGTTGAGGAAGTCCATCCCCGCGGAATCGAGGGCTCCGTAGACCAGATTCAAAAGATCAATGCTCATGCGCCGGGGATAGAGGCTTCCGAAGACCGAGCGTCCGGTCCCTTTCAGCGCGTCGCAGGCGTCCCAGAGTTCCTCCGCCGACCAGACGGGATCGGGAGGGGAGAGCGCGGGGATGTCTTCCGCGGCCCGGACGTCGAAGCGGTGGAATTCGAAGGCGAAGGAGAGGGGGAGCATGAAGATCCTCCCGTCGGGGGCGGTCATCAGATCGAGGACTCCCGGCATCGCCTCCCCGAGGTTTTTCCCGAGCGTTTCGTCCTCCCCGAGATCCGTGAACTGCCCGTAGCGGACCGCCGAACGGAGCAGGGTCCTCACCGTCTGGACGGTGGAGCTTCCCCCGGAGAGCAGGACGACGTCGAAATCCCGGTCCCCGGCCAGAAGCCGCGCGTTCAGCTTGTCGGCGTAGGCAGAGGCCTGGATCGGAAGCAGTTTCGCGCTCAAATCCGTCGCGGAGACGAACACGGACGCCCATTCCAGGCAGTCGTCGGGGCAGAGGAGGACGAGGGTGTTTTCCTCCGTCCGGCGCGGGGTGAGGAAAGCCCTGTCCGGAAAGAGCGCGAACACGGCCCCGGAGGACACTTCGAGCAGAAGCGGCGTCTCCCCCTCTTCGGCTTTCAGCATCCCGAGAGGTTCGATCCCGTCCTTCCCGATGAGCGACACCGTCCGCCCGTCCGTGAAGCAGACCGCCCCGCCGCCCTTTCCGCCCGCCACCGACGCCAGGCGGCAGGTCCGCCCGCTGAGCGCCGTATCCGTTCCCTTTTTCAGATCCCGTTCGAAGAGGGTCCCGCCCTCCTCTTCGGTGACGACCAGCAGACGGGAGGAGCCGCGGACCCGCACGGAGAGCACGGGAAACTCCGGGGACGAAACCTCCGACCAGCCCCCGGCGTCCTTTCCGTCGGCGGAACGGACCCAGATCTTCGCGGAGGAGGCGAGGGCGAGGATCCCGTCCCCGGCGTCGAGGGAGACATATTCCGCCTCCCCGTCCGGCAGGGAGATCACCTCGACCGCCTCCCCGTCCGGTCCGAGGGTGAGGATCTCTCCCCCGTCGAGCACCCGGATCCCGCTCTCGTCGGAGGCGATCAGCAGGGGACGGGCGCAGGCGGAGGAAAAGTCCGAAACCGCCCCGTCTTCGAGGGACACCGCCCGGACAAGCCCCTCCTCCGGGATCGCCGCGTACAGAACGCCGTCCTTCACGCACCCGTCGGACGCGGTCCCGAATCCGTCAAAGGACGCCGCGCGGAACACGGAGGGCAAAAGATCGCCGTCCCCGTCTTCCGATCCGCAGGAGAAAAGGCAGAGCGGCAGGATCAGCAAAAGAAGCAGGGCCGGAACGCGGGACCGTTTCCCTTTTTTCATGTTTTCCTCCTACGGCAAGATAAATCAGATTTTCCGAAATTCCTCAATACGCCGCAAAATCCCGCACGACCGGCGTCCCTTCCGCGGCGGTGATCTCGAAGGCGAGCTCCCGGGCGGCGAGGTCCCCGAGGGGCACGATCCGCTTGTGGCCGACGCACCCGCTCTCATACACCGTCCGGCCGTCGGCAAGGATGCGGAACCCGCGGATCTTCTCCCCGCCGGCGATCTCCTCCCGGATCACGGCGTACCGGACCGGGCGGGTCTCCGAGAAGTTCAGAGCGCAGCGGCCCTCCGTCAGAATCGGGTGATCCGCCGACGCGAGGGGGGCGCCGAAGGTCTCCTTCAGGAGCTTTCCGAAGGCGCGGAGCTGCTCTTCGTCCTGAAAATCCCCGTCCACGCCGATGGCCATGCCCAGAAGCAGATTCGCGTTGCGGCCCACCGAGCGGATATAGCAGTCCAGAAGCTGCTCCGGGGTGTAGAGAAGATGCTCCTCCCCCGCTCTCCACGCCCAGCCGCCGCCGAACGCCGCGTGGGTCCGGTTCGGCATGTCGCACTCCGCGGGCTCGTAGAATCTCCCGGCCGGAGAACCTTCGCCCGGCTTTTCGGCGATCCCCTCCGGCGCGACCGTGGATCCCCAGCAGTTTTCCGGGGCGAGTCCGTCCTCGTTCCCCACCCAGCGGATGTTGTTCGCGTACCCCCGGGGCCCCTGGAAGCAGATCGCCCGGGGCTGGTAGGTTCTGAGCAGGGGTTCCAGATCCGGGCCTCCCTTTTCCGGAGGCACGATCCCGCCGTCAAACCAGATCTCGAAGAGCTCCCCGTATTCCGTCCAGAGCTCCGTCACCTGCGCTTCGACGTTCTTCACGTACTCCTGATACACGTCGGATTTGTAGTCCCATTTCAGATTGTCGTTGATCCCGTAATACCCGTTGCAGCCCGTGGAATAGTAGAATCCCGGACGGATCCCGGCCTTCCGGCAGGCGTCGACGAATTCCCGGCAGATATCCCCGCCGCCGCCCCGCCATTTGGTGTGCGCGATGGAAAAATCGTTCACCGCCGTGTTCCAGAGCGAAAAGCCCGTGCAGTGATTCGCCACCAGCACCGCGTATTTCGCCCCCACGGCCTCCGCGCTCCGCACCCACTGGGCCGGGTCGAGCTTCTTCGGATCGAGGGTTTCCGGCGCGATCTCCGTGCGGACCCGCTTCGTTTTGTACCAGTCCCCCTTCAGTTCGGGGCGGTAGATCTCCATGCAGTAGTGGATCAGGACCCCGAGCTCGAGATCCCGCCAGACCAGCTGTTCTTTTGTCGGTTTCGCCATGATGATTCCTCCCGTTGTCCGGTTTTTTCCATTATACCAGATTCCGCCGCCCGGGACAAGACGCCCCGTGAAGATCAAAAGAAAAAATCGCGGATCCGGGAACAAAAAAGCCTCCCGCGGCGTCTAATGAGCGGAAAACAAACGAAACGAGGAATCAGAATGAAGAAGATCCAGCAATTCACAGCCGCCCTCCTCTCCGCCCTGACGCTCTTTTCGGCCTGCGCCGCGCCGACGGGGACGGATCAGACCGAGCCCCCCGCCATCGAGGCACACTCCGCCGCGATCCCCCTTCCCGCCGCCGGAAAGGAGCCCGAGGGAGCCGAAGCCGACGCCCTGCTCGCCGACGCCGTCATCTCCTTCACCGAGCAATTCATGAAGAAGATCGGCCCGTCGGACGCAAACGCGGTCTACTCCCCCCTCTCGCTCTACTATGCCCTCGCCCTCACTGCCAACGGCGCGTCCGGGGAAACGGCGGAGGAGTTCGAAGCGGCCCTCGGCATGAGCCCGGAGCAGGCGGACGAATACCTCTACACCCTCACCGGAAGACTGGCGGAGAGCGATGAGACGAAGGTCTCGGTCTCGAGTTCCGTCTGGGGCAACGAGGCGCGGTTCACCCTCTCCCCGGATTTCGCCTCCGTTGCCCGGAAGTACTTCGACGCCGACGCCGAGTCCCTCCCCTTCGACGCCGCGGCCGTCCAAAGGATCAACGGCTGGGTGAACGAAAAGACCGACGGGATGATCCCCTCCCTGTTCTCGACCCTCGACCCGGAAAGCCCGCTGGTGCTCGTCAACACCGTCCTCTTCGACGGCGTGTGGGAAGAGGAATACGAGGACCGCGACGTCCGGCCCGGGACCTTCGCCCTCGCGGACGGCGGAACGAAGGAGGTCAGCTTCCTCCGGTCCGAGGAATATACCTATTTCGAGACCGCCGGGGGAAAGGGCTTCTCGAAGGACTATAAGAACGGATACCGCTTCATCGGGGTGCGCCCGGACGGATCCGTCGAAGACTTCGTCGCCGGGATGGACCTTTCGGAGATCGTCGCCCGCTCGAAGGATTCCGGGCTCAAGGCCGACTGCGCCGTCCCGAAGTTCGAATACGAGACGGAGGCCGGACTGAACGGCGTGACGAAGGAGCTCGGCATCGAAAAAGCCTTCACCGGCGCGGCGGAACTGGGCGGTCTCTCGGCCTCGGGGGAGAACAACATCTTTATCGACTCGATCCTGCAGAAGGCGAAGATCATTCTGAACGAGCACGGAACAAAGGCGGCCGCCGCGACGGGGATCATGTTCGGCACCACCGCGTTCATGCCCGAAGAGCACCGGGAAGTGATCCTCGACAAGCCCTTCTTCTACGCCATCGTCAACGCGGACGGCATACCGCTGTTTGTCGGAACGGTCATGAATCCGGAGAACCAGTGAGAAGTGGCTAGCGGCTAGTGGTTAGTGGCTAGTAGACCGCCCTCACGAAATTAGGAATGAGGAATTGGGAAACCGTTTTTCCTTGTTCCACGTGAAACAGAAAGCCGTCAGGATAGAACTTGATGTTCCGCTCTGACGGTTTTTGATTGCTTGATTCGGGATGTATGCAGGTCTGAATCTGAAAATGTGCGCGAGGACAGAGAAACAGTCTTCGATTCCCGAACGCGCGTCCCGTGTAATGCGCGCCTGAAACGCTGCCGTAAGGCCGAGGAGCTTGCTCCGAGCATGGCACAAACTGCACGAACAGAGACCGCGCGAGGACCGTGGGATGCAAGATCGAATTTCGATTCCGGGACGAGCTGTAAGGTTATGCCATACGGCCAAGGGACCCGCACAGAGGGCCTTCGGCCTGAGATGGTCCCCCGTGCCGCCGTCCCGCGCAGGGACATAAATCCGAAACGCGTAGCGTTTCATTCCTTATATACCTTCCGTGAAGGTATGAACATCCGCCTCCGCGGAGGTTTTCACCCGAGGAACACGTCGCGGATGGCTTCCAGATATCCGTATCCGTATACGTCGTCGGGCTCCAGATAGCTCATTTCGGTCCATTCGTTCCAGGAATTGATCGTGATGAGGGGGACGGAATTGTATTTGTCGCTGTACTCCTTCGCCATTTCGAGGCCCTTCTTGAAGTTCTCCGGGGTGTTGTTCTTCATGACGGGGAGGGTGAGGAAATGATGCCGGGGGTTGTTGTCCCAGCCGACGGTGACGTGGGGGTAGTAGGGGACCTTGTATTCGCTCCGCAGGCGTTCCCATTCCCGGCCGACGTCTTCGAGGATCTCGAGATAATCCCGGTTGCAGTCGGTGAAATGGACGAACTGATAATGGGTGATGGAGTCGAAGCCCAAGAGGTCCACGATGTCCTTCGTCGAGCCGGTGCGCCCGCTGTCCACGCCGCTGACGTTGACCGCCCCTTCGCTCCAGGCGGTGAGCTGGAGGTGCAGATCCGGGAATCCCGCCTCCTTCACGAGAGCACGGAACGCGGCGATGGCCTCCCGGGTCTTCTCCACCCCGCCGAGACCCCGCATCAGGTTCATGACGTCGTAGATCATGAAGAGGGGGCATCCGTCGATCTTGTAGTAGTTGGGACGCTTGAAGTAGAGGTCGATCACCCGGCGGCAGACGCGGTCGAATTCCTCACGGGGCTGGGATCCGAGCCAGATCGTACCCTCCCTGCCGGACTGACGCTTGTCCCAGGTGTAGCCCGCGTCGTGGTTGGCCCACATGAGATAGAATTTCATGTCCCCGTTGTTCGGCGCGCCGAGGAAGCCTTCGTCGAGGCACTGTTCGAGGAAGGGGCGGCGGTCGTACCAGTACCAGTCGTAGATGAAGACGTTCACCCCGTGGCGGAGGGCCTCCTTGATCTGAAACTCCATCACTTTGGGATCGGCCTCGTCCACGGTGCCCCAGAGGGGATGGCGGGGCAGGATCTGACCCTCGAGGCGGCTTTCGGCGGAGAGGACGGACTGCCATTCCCCGATCCCCTGTTCCCAGAACTGATAGGTCCGGGGCTCCTTCCCCGTGTAGGACGGCCAGATATAGGCGGCCACATCGTACTGTTTCATGGCGGATTCTCCTTTTGTCCCGACCCGGGAGAGGTTCGCCCTCCGGGATCATGTCGGGATCATTATACACCCTCCGGGAGCGGATTGCAAGGGGGATCATTCATACAGCCGGGCGCCGAATTTTTCGAGGAATTCCCCCGCTCCCTCCTCCGGCGTGACGGTCCCGTTCCAGACCCGGTCGACGATGCCGCAGAGGGCGAGCCAGCTTTCCCTCTCCCACACGGCGCTCCGCCTGCGCTCGTCGAGGGACAGATTCCGGCAGACCCGGAGCAGAAGGGCTTTCATCTGTTCGTCCGTCCTTTCCCCGTACCGTTCGTACCGCTCCATCACCCGGAGAAACGCTTCGCTCACGATGTCCTCGGCGTCCATGGCGGGGGATCCGCTCCCGAGCATCCGCCGGACATAGCGGAAAAGAGCCCCGCCGTACCGCTCCCAGAGCAGAAGGATCCGTTCCCCGCCCTCTCCCGACATCCGAACCGGCAAGACGATCCCCCCTTCCGCTGATGATTGAATCCCTCACCATATAAGACGGAAAAATCTCCGTTTTGTGCCGTGTTTTCCGAAAAAAATTCTAAAAATTTCCCCTTCTCCGCCCTCCGATGTGCTATAATGGAACCGGTCAGCGGATCGGGCATAGAACGGCGGCGCCCAGAGATCCGCGTTTTGCCGGAGCCGCGCCGGCAGGGGGTGCACATGGCAAATCTGATTCAGGCGATCCGGATGGAACACCCGGACAGCATTCCGGTCTCCGTCGGGATCCTTCCCGCGGCGTGGATCAAATACGGGGAGGAACTGCAGAGACTCGTCGATCAGTACCCGCAGTTCTTCGGGGGCAGGAAGACCGATCTCTCAAAGGTCGAGGACAGTCTCGCGCCCACCTACCGCAAGGGGATCCACATCGACGAATGGGGCTGCGAATGGCAGAACGAACACGCGGGAAACGAGGCCATCGTCACCGGTCACCCCGTGAAGGACGAGGAGGACGTCGAAAACCTCAAGATCCCCGCCTGCCGGGACGGTAGACTTCCCCACGGCTTCATGTACCTGCGCCTGCTCGACCTCTGCGGATTCGAGAACGCCATGATCTGGTTCGCCGAGGAGGGGGAGACCATCCGCACCCTCATCGACAAGGTCCTCGAATACAACCTCTATCAGGTCGCCGCGATCCTGCCCCGGATGGGGGAATTGGTCACTTTCGGCGACGACCTCGGGATGCAGAAGGGCCTCGCCATCGGAGCCGAGCGGTGGCGGAAGTACATGAAGCCCTGCTTCCGCAAGCTCTACGGCCTCATCAAAGCCTACAGGCCCTCCCAGCTGATTTACATGCACACCGACGGCTGCATCTGGGAGATCATGCCGGACCTCGTGGAATGCGGCGTCGACATGATCAACCCCCAGTTCCGGGCCAACGGACTCGCCAATCTCAAGAGGGTGTGCCGGGACGAGCAGATCATCCCCATCAATCTGGATCTGGACCGCCAGCTCTTCCCCGTGGCGACCCGCTCGCAGATCTTTTCCCACGTCGCCGAGGCGGTGGAGACGCTGTGGCTGCCGGAGGGGGCTCTCGGGCTGAATGTGGAACTGAATTACGAGATCCCGCTCGAAAATATGGCCGCGGTGCTCGACGCCGTGGAACAGTACCGGCATTATAAGGGCTGAACCGGACGGACGGACACAAAGGAGACACCCGTGAAAAACTCCGTTTACACCCACGGCACCTATCCGATGCCGAAGAACAATCAGATCGGCCTGTTCTACTTCCTCTGGCTCGGGGAGCACGGACGGGGCGGCCCCTACGATATCTCAAAGATCGTGAAGGAGCACCCGGACGCCGGGTATCACCCCGACGCCGGCTACTGGGGCGGTTACGGCGTCTACCACCACTGGGGCGAACCCTTCTACGGATACTACTATTCCGACGACGAGTGGGTGGTCCGCCGCCACATGAAGCTCCTCATCCAGAGCGGCGTCGACTTCCTCTTCTTCGACACCACCAACGCCGGCATCTACGAGAATAACGCGAAGCTCGTGATGCGCGTCCTGAAAGAGTATGCCGACGACGGCTGGCGGATCCCGAAGGTCATGTTCTACACCAACACCCGCTCCGGGGAGACCGTCGAAAAGCTGTACCGCGCGATCTACGGCCCCGGCTTCTGCCCCGAGACCTGGTACCGGATCGACGGAAAACCCGCCGTCATCGCCTTCCGGGAAGAGATGCGCCCGGAACTGCTCGACTTTTTCACCGTCAAGGTCCCCCAGTGGCCCAACGAGCCCGCGAAGACCGGCGGCTGGCCCTGGATGGACTTCACCCGGCCCCAGAGGGTCTTCACCGACGCGGACGGGAACCCGGAGTGCATCAACGTCTCCGTCGCCCAGCATCCCCAGCTGCGGTTCGGGGACTCCGTGCTCTACGGCGAGGGCGGCAACCGGTCGAGGCAGTTCCACGACGGAGGGGAGGATCCCGATCCCGGGGCGTACCGGTTCTGCGGCAATCTGAAAGAGCAGTTCGAACGCGCGCTGGAGGCCGGCTGCCCCACCACCCTCGTCACTGGCTGGAACGAGTGGATCGCCGGGTACTGGCACGGGAGCCCCGAGCGGCCCGTCATGTTCGTGGACTGCGCCGACTTCCGCCACAGCCGGGATATCGAAATGATGCGGGGCGGGTACTTCGACAACTACTACATGACCCTCTGCGACTATACCGCAAGGCTCAAGGGCAGGGAGCCGGAGGCCGTCTGCCGGGTCGGGGAGACCGCCGTCTTCCACGGGTTCGCGGACGGAGCCATGCACCGGAACCACCCGGGCTACGGAACGACCTACGAGAACCGCACCGGCCGGCATTCCATCCGGGAACTGCGGCTCGAAAACCGCCCGGATTCCCTCGTCTTCACCCTCGTCACCGGGGAAAGGATCGACCCGGCGGACACCGAGGGAACCTTTTTGCAGATTTTCGTCAATCCAGACTGCCCTGCCAACGAAACTCCCTACGGCATCGGGGAGGAGGAAGAGCCCGGCGCAGCCTGCGGATACCGGTACGCCCTCAACCTCGCCCCCGACTTCGCCTCCGGCACCACCGGCGTGAAGGGACCCGATGGAGAGATCCGCGTGCCCCTCGCATGGACGGAGCGGAGCCTGACCCTCGCCGTCCCGAAGAGCTTTATGAACGCCCGGGCCCTCTTCTTCAAAGCCGCCGACAGCCGGGAGCCGGTCCGCTCGGTTGAGGACTTCTACGACCGCGGGGACGCGCTTCCGCTGGGCCGGGCAAGCCTGTGCGCGATCCTCGGATAGACCGAAAGGAAGGAAAATCATGCCCCCGATCGTCGAAATCACGGATCTCTGCGACCCCCGTCTCGATCCCTACGCCCGGCTCACCGAACGCCAGCTGAAACAGGGGAACGCGGAAGGGCGGAAAACCCCTGAGCGCGGAATCTTCATCGCGGAGAGCAAAACCGTCGTGACGCTGGCCCTCGACGCGGGGACGGAGCCGCTCTCCTTCCTCATGGACGAAAGCCAGCTTCGCGGAGCCTCCCGGGACCTGGCCGAGCGGATCCTCGCGGGGGAGTGGGGGGACGTCCCGCTCTACACCGCTCCCGACCCGGTCCTCGAAGAACTGACGGGATTTTCCCTGAACCGGGGCGTCCTCTCCGCCATGCGAAGGCCGACGCTGAAAGCCCCGGAGGAGGTCTGCGCCGGAGCCCGCCGGATCGCGGTCCTCGAAGATATCGCGGATGCCGCGAACGTGGGGGCGGTGTTTCGGAGCGCGGCGGCTCTCGGCATGGACGCGGTCCTCGTGACGGCCCGGTGCAGCGATCCCCTTCTGCGCCGCTCCGCCCGGGTGAGCATGGGGACCGTGTTTCAGATCCCCTGGACCCGGATCGCGTGGCCGGAGGACGGGGCGGGAATGGAGGAGCTCCGCCGGATGGGATTCGAGACCGCCGCCATGACCCTCTCCCCGGATTCGGTCCCCCCCGACGATCCGCGTCTCAAAAAGGCGGAGAAGCTGGCGGTCCTGATCGGCACGGAGGGCACCGGCCTGCGGGCGGAGACCGTTCGGCGGGCGGACTGGGCCGTGAAGATCCCCATGTTCCGCGGGGTCGACTCCCTGAACGCTGCAGCCGCCGCAGCCGTCGCGTTCTGGGAAATGGGGAAGAGATGATGCCGGGGGGATTGATCTGCGGCGGGATGGGGCGGGGCGCGGGATTTGCGTTTTTGTATGGGAGCGCTTCGGTCCGGTTCGGGATGATGTGCGGTGCAGGATTATCGGTTTTTATATGGGAGCGCTTCGCTGGAATTCAAGGGGACGCGCGGACTTGTATCGAAAACCGCTTCACTCTCTTCGCGCGCTTTTGCAGATTGCGGACGGAACGAGCCGGAACATGGAGCCAACCCGGCTTGATCGCCGAAGTGCGGTTGAACCCGTGCGCAGAACAAGTTCTGCGGGCTCCGCCGGCGTTTCAGGCGCGCATTCGGCGTTGTCGCGCGTTCGTGCGGCGGGATCTGTTCGTCCGTCTCCGCGCAGGGGAAGAAAAGTAAGGGGTTTCGGGGTATTGTTTCACGTGAAACAATCGTGATTTCGTTCTGTTATTCCTGAGACGATTCTTTATTTTGGACGGCTGTCCCCCATCGTTCCGCTTCTCTTTGTCATTCTGAGGAGCCTGCGACGAAGAATCTCCGCACGTGGAGGATGGGTTGGCCTTGAAGTTGGGAGATTCTTCGCTGACAGCACGACCGCGTCGGTGCGCACGACCGCGTCGGTGCGTCAGAATGACAATGTGAGGGCGAAATGGGACGTGCGGCAGCCTCTTTTGACGGAGAGGGCCCGTGAAAGCCCTGCCGCACGAAAAAACCGTATTGTTTCACGTGAAACAATTCTTCATTCATAATTCTGAATTTCATTCCTCATTCTCGTTCTACTAGCCACTAACCACTAGCCGCCAGCCACTCCTCACTCGTTCTCCGCCGTCTTCCCGCGGGGAATTTTCTTTTTTTCTCAAAAACCTATTGACTTAGTAGGTAAATAGGTGTATAATAGCGCAAAACCGGTTGCGAGGGAGGAACCCATGAAAATCTACGCGGACAACGCGGCTACGACAAAACTGAGCGCAAACGCGCTGCGGGCTATGATGCCCTACCTCGAGGAACAGTACGGCAACCCGTCCTCCCTCAATTCGGAGGGACAGCGGGCGAAGGAGGCCATCGAAGGGGCCCGGGAAAAGATCGCGTCCCTCATCGGCGCCTACCCGCGGGAGATCACCTTCACCTCCGGCGGCAGCGAGGCGGACAATCAGGCGATCCTGTCTGCTGCGCGGGCGGGGGAGAAGGCCGGAAAGAAGCACATCGTCTCCACGGCCATCGAGCATCACGCAGTCCTGCACACCCTCAAAAAGCTCGAAAAAGAGGGATTTTCCGTCACCCTGCTGGACCCCCATGAAAATGGGATCGTCCGGGTCCCCGAGCTGGAAGCGGCTCTCACCCCGGATACCTGCCTCGTGACCGTCATGACGGCGAACAACGAGATCGGCACGGTCCAGCCCATCCGGGAGATCGGAGAAATCTGCCGGGCGAAAAAGATCCCCTTCCACACCGACGCCGTGCAGGCCGTGGGACACCTCCCCATCGATGTGGGGGCGGACCGGGTGGACATGCTCTCGGCCTCCGCCCACAAATTCCACGGACCGAAGGGAACGGGCTTCCTCTATGCAAGACGGGGGATCCCGCTCACGAATCTGATCGAAGGCGGAGCCCAGGAGAGAGGACGCCGGGCCGGGACGGAGAACGTGGCGGGGATCGTCGGGATGGCGGCCGCCCTCGAGGAATCCGCCGCCCGCATGCCGGAAGTTGCCCCGAGGCTCGCGGAACTGCGGGACCGGCTGATCCGTGGACTTTCGGAAATCCCCCATTCGGTCCTGAACGGGGACCCGGTGAAGCGCCTGCCCGGAAACGTCAATTTCTGCTTCGAGGGGATCGAGGGGGAATCCCTCCTGCTCCTGCTCGACGACCGGGGGATCTCGGCCTCCTCGGGAAGCGCGTGTACCTCGGGCTCGCTGGATCCCAGCCACGTGCTGCTGGCGATCGGACGGGTCCACGACGTCGCCCACGGATCCCTGCGGCTGACCCTCGGAGAGGACACGACCACGGCGGAAGTCGACGCGATCGTCACGGCGGTGAAGGAAGTCGTCGCACATCTCCGCGGCTTCTCCCCCGTCTGGCGGGATCTCGCGGAAGGCAAATCGAAATTCATTCTGTAAGGAGGACGGTATGGCTCTGTACAGCGAAAAAGTGATGGACCATTTCCGCAATCCCCGGAACGTCGGCGTGATCGAAGACGCGGATGGCGTGGGACAGGTCGGGAACGCGAAATGCGGGGACATCATGAAGATGTATCTGAAAATCGAGAACGACGTCGTGACGGACGTGAAGTTCGAAACCTTCGGCTGCGGGAGCGCGATCGCCTCCAGCTCGATGGCGACGGAGCTCATCAAGGGCAAGCCCGTGTCGGAAGTCATGCGTCTGACGAACAAGGCGGTGGCGGAGGCCCTCGACGGTCTGCCGGACTACAAGATGCACTGTTCGGTCCTGGCGGAGGAGGCCATCAAGGCGGCTCTCGACGACTATTACGCAAAAACCGGAAGAACACCCGAACAGGACGCCACCGGGGATCCCGCAAAGGCGGACGGAGACGAAGAACAGAAAGGCGGAGAAGAATGAGCGCATACAGATTTGAGACCTTACAGCTGCACGCGGGACAGGAGACGCCGGATCCCGTGACGGACGCCCGGGCGGTGCCGATCTATCAGACCACATCCTACGTCTTCCACAATTCCCGGCACGCGGCGGACCGGTTCGGACTGGCGGATCCCGGGAACATCTACGGGCGGCTGACGAATCCGACCCAGGAAGCCCTCGAAAAGCGGATCGCGGCTCTGGAAGGCGGAAGCTCGGCTCTCGCGGTCTCCTCCGGCGCGGCGGCGATCTACTATGCGGTTGCGGCTCTGGCGGCGGGGGGCGGGCACATCGTGGCCCAGAAGACGATCTACGGCGGGACGGTCAATCTCCTCGCCGAGACCCTGCCCCAGTACGGGATCCGCACCACCTTCGTCGACGCCCACGACCTCGGAGCGGTGGAGGCGGCCATCGAAGAGGACACCTGCGCGATCTTCCTCGAGACCCTCGGCAACCCGAACAGCGACATCCCGGACATGGACGCCGTTTCTGAGATCGCGCACCGGCACGGGATCGCCCTGGCGGTGGACAACACCTTCGGAACGCCCTATCTCTTCCGGCCCTTCGAGCACGGCGCGGATATCGTGCTCCACTCGGCGACCAAATTCATCGGCGGCCACGGCACCACCCTCGGCGGGATCGTCGTGGAATCCGGGCGGACCGACTGGAAGGCCCTCGGGAAATACCCGAACATCACGGAGCCGAACCCCAGCTATCACGGGATCTCCTTCGCGGACGCCGCCGGACCCGCCGCTTTCGTGACCTACATCCGCGCGATCTTATTGAGGGACACCGGCGCGGCGATCTCCCCCTTCAACGCCTTCCTGCTTCTGCAAGGTGCCGAGACCCTTTCCCTGCGGGTCGAGCGGCACGCGGAGAACACGAAGAAGGTGGTGGAATACCTGAGCCGTCATCCCCTCGTCGAAAAGGTGAACCATCCTTCCCTGCCGGATCATCCGGACCATGCCCTCTACGAGCGGTACTTCCCGAACGGGGGCGGCTCGATCTTCACCTTTGAGATCAAGGGCGGGAAGGAGGAGGCCTGGGCCTTCATCGACCGGCTGAAGATCTTCTCCCTGCTGGCCAACGTGGCGGACGTCAAGAGCCTCGTGATCCACCCCGCCTCGACGACCCACTCCCAGCTTTCGGAGGAAGAGCTTCTCACCCGCGGCATCCGCCCGAATACCATCCGCCTCTCCATCGGCACGGAGCACATCGACGACATCATCGCCGATCTGGAGAACGGGTTTGCGGGAATCAGGTGGAATTAGGAATGAGGAGTGAGGAGTTGGCTTTGTTTCACCGCATCGGGGGGTGTGCGGTGCGGGATTTTCGGTTATTATGTGGGAGCGCTCCGCTGGGATTCGGGGGACGCGCGTTTCTGATTCAAAAACCGGTTCCGCATCCTCGCGCACTTGTACGGATTCAACCCAGACGAGCCGAGACATGAAGTCAACCTCGCGCGGTCTTCGGCGTGCAGCTGAACCCGTGCACGGAACAAGTTCCGTGGCCTCCGGCGGAGATTCAGGCGCGCATTGGCGCGCATTGGGCACAGGACGCGCATAGCTGAATCGAAACCTGTTCCCGCATCCTCGCGCGGATTTACAGATTCATACCCGTATGCAGACAGAACCATACGGACAAAAACCGTCAGGGCCGAACCCGAAAGTTCACTCTGACAGGTTTTTGTTTCACGTGAAACACGCTGGCCTTTTCCGTCTGATCGGACGCTGACCGTTTCATTCCGCCTCCAGTTTGTCATTCTGAGCGTCAGCGAAGAATCTCCCAGCTTCAAGGCCAACCATCCTCCACGTGCGGAGATTCTTCGTCGCAGGCTCCTCAGAATGGCAAAGAAAAGCGGAACGATGGGGGCAGCCGTCCTGAATGAAGAATGTTTCACATGAAACATCATCCCGATCGACCGCACTTTGTCCCCTTTCAATGCGCGCCTGAATCTCTGCCGCAAGGCCGCAGGATTTATCCTGCGCATGTTTCAACTGCACGACCGGCGATCAAGCGCGGTTGGCTCCATGTTCAGGCTCGTCCCGTTTGAATCTGAAAAACTGCGCGAAGATCGCCCCATTCTCCGGCGGAACGACCGCGCGTTCCCCGAATCCCAGCGAAGCGCTCCCAATCAAAACTCCTCAATCTCACACAGCACGCCCCCCGATGCAAACAGTCCCCAATTCCTCATTCCTCACTCATCTAAAATCTTTCCCTTCCCTCTTGACAAAACCGAAAAAAACCGCTATAATACCCTCAATGGCAATGACGGAGAGGGCGGCTGTGCCCTTCGTCTCAGAGAATACGGCCGGCGGGTCCGATCCCGCTGCGGTGCGAGCCGTCGACGAAGAACAGTCTGCTGTAGCTCCCAAGCCGGAGGAAAGAACGCGGGAACGCCCGGAAAGCGAATCGGGCATCCCGTCAGTAGAATCCTCCCGTGACGGCTGCGTAAACGCCTGTGGCTTGACGGAGCCTGAGAGGCGCATCCCCCGCGCAAAAAAGGGGAGCGCAATTTGAGTGGTACCGCGGACAACTGTTTCGGCATGTCGTTCGTCTCAAAGCATTTCAATGGATCTTTGGGGCGATTTTTTTGTCCCCCACAAGGAGGAGGAGCATCATGCAGACCAACCTCACAGGACTGGAATTCCAGATCCGCGAGATGGCGGCCCGGATCCGGGAACTGCGCGCCATCGAAGGATATACGGCCGAGGAAATGGCGGCGAAGACCGACGTCACCCCGGAGGAATACGAGAGCTGCGAACGGGGGGAGAAGAACCTCACCTTCGCGTTCATCTACCGCTGCGCCCTCGCCCTCGGCGTCGACGTGACGGACATCATCGAGGGCGAATCCCCCACGCTGGTCGGACACACCGTCACCCGGCGCGGCCAGGGGCAGATCATCGAAAAAGCCCACGGCATGACCTACCATTCGCTGGCGGGCAGCTTCAAGAACCGCATTTCCGAGCCCCTCTACGTCGTGGCGGAGTACACCCCCGGGGCCGAGCGGCGGGACATCGAGCTCACCACCCACGAGGGGCAGGAGATCGACATCGTCATCAAGGGAGCCCTGAAAGTCCAGGTCGGCGGGCACAAGGAGATCTTACACGAAGGGGACAGCATCTACTACGACAGCGGAACGCCCCACGGCATGATCGCGGTGGAGGGCGAGGACTGCCTCTTTTACGCCATCGTCCTCAATCCGGCCAGGAATTCCACGGGAGAGGCGGATCTGCCGGAATTCTCCCATTCCCACAAGCTCATTGAGGCGGCCGGTCCCGCTCCCGAGGTCCCGCTGTCCGAGAGCAGGGTCTACCGCCGGTTCACCCACGTGGAGAAGGACGAGAACCGCACTCCCGTCAAGATCGAATTCAAGAACACGGAGCATTTCAACTTCGCCTTCGACGTGATCGACGTCCTCGGGCGGGAGAAGCCGGACAAGCGGGCGATGCTCTGGGTCGGGAGCGACGGGGAGACCGAAAAAACCGTCACCTTCTCCGATCTCATGAAGGAATCCGCCCGGTGCGCCAACTACTTCAAGTCCCTCGGCATCAAGAAGGGGGACAGGGTGATGCTGGTGCTGAGGCGGCACTATCAGTTCTGGTACGCCATGCTCGGGCTGAACAAGCTCGGGGCGATCGCCATTCCCGCGGTGAATCAGCTCCTGTCCCACGACTTCGAATACCGGCTGAACAAAGCGGGCATTTCCGCGGTCCTCTGCACGGCCGACGGGGACACCGCCCGTCAGCTCGAGATCGCGGCGGAGAGCGCGGACTGCCTGAAAACCAAGATCCTCGTGGACGGGCTGCCCGGGCGGACAAAGTTCACCGACGGAGGCTTCGCGGACCGGGGCTGGCACGACTTCAACGAGGAAGTCTCCCTCTTCTCCTCCCACTTCGAGCGGAAGCCGGATTCCCCCGAGGGCGAGGACCCCATGATCATGTTCTTCACCTCCGGCACGACGGGCTATCCGAAGATCGCGGTGCACAACCACAAATATCCCCTCGGGCACTTCCACACGGCGAAATACTGGCACTGCGTGGATTCCTCGGACACGGGCCTGCACTTCACGATCTCCGACACCGGCTGGGCCAAGGCGATGTGGGGCAAGCTCTACGGCCAGTGGCTCTCCGAGGCGGCGACCTTCGTCTACGACTTCGACCGGTTCGACGCTGCGAAGATCCTGCCGATGTTCAAGAAATACGGCATCACCACCTTCTGCGCGCCTCCGACGATGTACCGCATGCTCATCAAGGAGGATCTGACGAAATACGACTTCTCCTCCCTCAAGCACGCCACCACCGCGGGCGAGGCCCTGAACCCGGAGGTCTACCGCAAGTTCGAGGAGATCACGGGGCTCCAGATCATGGAGGGCTTCGGCCAGAGCGAGACCACGTGCATGATCGGCAATCTGATCGGCGCGCCGCATAAGCTCGGTTCCATGGGCCGCCCGACGCCGGTCTACGACATCCACCTGCTCAACCGGGACGGCGAGGAGACTGCCGTCGGCGAAACCGGCGAGATCGTGGTCAACGTGGCGGACGGCGCGCCCTGCGGACTCTTCACGGGGTACTACCTCGACGAGGAGAAGACGGCGGAGGTCTGGCACGACGGGTTCTACCACACGGGGGACCTGGCATGGCGGGACGAGGACGGCTTCTTCTGGTACGTGGGCCGGATCGACGACGTGATCAAGTCCTCCGGCTACCGGATCGGGCCCTTCGAGATCGAGAACGTCATCATGGAGCTGCCCTACGTCGTGGAATGCGGGGTATCCGCCGCGCCGGACGAGATCCGCGGTCAGATCGTGAAGGCCTCGGTCGTCCTGACGAAGGGCACGGAGCCGACGGAAGCCTTGAAAAAGGAGATCCAGGAGTACGTCAAGAAGAACACCGCGCCCTACAAGTACCCCCGCATCGTGGAATTCCGCGACGAGCTCCCGAAGACCACCAGCGGGAAGATCATGAGAAGCAAACTGTGATCCGGAATTTTATCCTGTGCGGGATTTGCGTCTGTGCGAATCGGGATTTCGTTTTGTGCGGGATTTGCGTCTGTCCGAATCGGGATTTCGGTTCGTGCGGGATTTGAGGTTGTATTTTATGGAAAAGGAGTCGGCGTTGGACGCGCGGTTCCGTATCGAAAACCTCTTCCCCATCTTCGCGCACCCCGACAGATTCAGGAATCACGAGCCGGGACATGGAGCCAACCCCGCGCGGTCTTCGGCGTGCAGCTGAACCCGTGCGCAGAACAAGTTCTGCGGGCTCCGCCGGAATTTCAGGCGCGCATTGAAAAGGGGCTTGCCTCAAATTAAAAACCGTCAGAGTTGAACTTCAGGCGAGTTCTTCTCCGGCGGTTTTGTTTCACGTGAAACAATGGCCCGAAAAACCTTGCTGTTCTTCACCCGCGCGGGGTTAGACTTTCAGATCCCGATATACAAAAACGCGACAACGCCGATTGCGCGACTGAATCACTGCCGCAAGGCCGAGGAGCTTGCTCCGAGCATGTTTCGACTGCACGAACACAGACCGCGCGAGGTTGTCTTCATTATCAGGCTCGTCCGGGTTGAATCTGCAACAGCCCGCGAGGATCGCTCCATGTTTCAGCTTCAAGACCGCGCGTCCCATCGCCGACTCCTTTTCCAAAAAATACAACCTAAAATCCCGCACTTCACGCCCCCCGATGCGGACAATTCCTCATTCCTATTTCACTCCTCCCAACATTTCGTAAAAAATTCACACCCGTTCTATGGATTATCCTTCCGGGGCATGGTACACTATTCTCTGAAAATACTCTGTATCGGAGGAAAAACGATGATTTACGACTGCGCGGTGATCGGCACGGGGTCCGCGGGGGTCTCGGCGGCGCTGAATCTGAAAATCCGAGGGAAGAATTTCATCTGGATCGGCTCGAAATCCCTCAGCGGCAAGATCGCGAAGGCGGAGCAGATCGGGAACTATCCCGGCTTCCCCGACGCGTCCGGGGAGGATCTGGCGCGGGCGTTTTCCGCTCACATCGAGGCCGCGGGGATCGAGATCACCGAGGCGATGGTGAACGCGGTCTACGACATGGGGACCCACTACGCCCTGAACGCCGGCGCGGACTTCTACGAGGCGAAGACCGTCATTCTGGCAACGGGCGTCGCGCCGAAGAACACCCTTCCCGGGGAGGCCGAGCGGGTGGGACGCGGCGTCAGCTACTGCGCGACCTGCGACGGGGCTCTCTATAAGGGGAAGACCGTCGCCGCGATCCTGTCGAATCCCCGGTTCGAGCACGAGGCCGCTTTCCTCGCCTCCCTCGCGTCGAAGGTCTGGTTCCTCCCGTCGTACAGGGATCCCGGACCGGTCGGGGACAACGCGGAGGTCGTTTCGGCCCGCCCCGTGAAGATCGAAGGGGACGCGAAGCCCTATACCCTCACCCTCTCCGACGGCTCGCAGATTTCGGCGGACGGCATTTTCATCCTCCGGGATTCGATCTCGATGGGGACCCTCCTCCCGGCCCTCGCCCTCGACGACGGCCACATCGCGGTGGACAGGCGCATGGCGACGAACCTCCCCGGGATCTACGCCGCGGGAGACTGCACCGGCCGCCCCTATCAGTACGCCAAGGCCGTAGGGGAAGGGAACGTCGCCGCCCACAGCGTCCTTGATTATCTCGCTGAGACAGCGGAGAAATAAGGTTCCGTCTTTCCGGATCGGCAGGCGGAGAAGGAGATCCGCGGCGGGATGGAGTGCGGCGGGGGATTTTCGGGTTTTTATATGGGAGCGCTACGCTGGGATTGCCGGGACGCGCATACTTGCAGCCTGTAAATGAAGCGATCCTCGCGTGTTCCTTCCGATCAGACATGACGAGCCGGAACATGGAGACAACCCGGCTTGATCGCCGACGTGCAGCCTAACCCGTGCGCAGGACAAGTCCTGCGGGCTCCGCCGGAGATTCAGGCGCGCATTGAAAGAGGACAGAGTGCGGGCGGTCGGGATGATGTTTCACGTGAAACAATTCCTTTTTCTGCCAATAGGTCATGTGAAACGATCCTCGGGCGTTTCCGTCAGACAGGCGCCGCACGTCCCATTTCGCCCTCACTTTGTCATTCTGACGCACCGACGCAGTCGTGCGCACCAACGCAGTTGTGCTGTCAGCGAAGAATCTTCGCACTGGATTTGCAAGCCGTAGTTTCAGGCGGAAGACAGTCTTCATTACTTTTGCGGGAATCCTCCGACTATAACTGCGGCTGTATGATGAAGAGCAAAGATTCTTCGCCGCAGGCTCCTCAGAATGACAAAGAAAAGCGGAACGGTGGAGGTCAATCGTCCGAAACCGCGATTGTTTCACGTGAAACATCATTCCGATCCCCTGTACATTGTCCCTTTTCCAATGCGCGACTGAATCACTGCATGTTTCAGCTGCACATCCGACGATCAAGCGCGGTTGGCTCCATGTCCCGGCTCGTCCGGCTTGAATCTGAAGAAGCCCGCGGGGATCGCCCCATTCACCGACTGCAAAACCGCGCGCCCAACGCCGACTCCTTTTCCATAAAATACAACCGAAAATCACGCACAACTCTCCCCCCCGATGCGGATTGTCCTCATCCACTCCTCACTCCCAACTCCTCACTCATTCCAATTCCCACTTTCCCAAAGGAGCTTCAGATGCCCTTTTCAGCGATATTCCGCGTTTTGAAAATCCTTCTCCCGATCGTGCTGGGCGCGGCCATCGGGTATTTTACGAACGATCTCGCCATCCGTATGCTCTTCCGCCCGCGCCGCGCCGTTTATCTCAGGAAATGGCGGCTGCCTTTCACCCCGGGGATCATCCCGAAAAATCAGCCGCGGATCGCGAAAGCCGTGGGAAACGCCGTCAGCGGTCAGCTTTTCACCTCGGAGGACCTCGTCTCCCAGATCAAGAACAGCGCGGCGAAAAAGGAACTGGCGGAACGGCTGGCGGACGCTCTGTACAAGCCCGATCTGACCCTGCGCTCCGTCGCCTCCCTCGCCTCCGTTCCGGAAGAGGACGGAGAGGACGGTCCGGAGGAAGATCCCGCCGAGATCCCGGAAACCGGAAGCGAAGGCTTTCCCTTCCCCGACGCGACGGTCGCCCTCGAAGAAGAGCCGGAAGCGGAGAAGCCGGAGGGGATGCCCGAGAAGATCGGCGCATACGTCGCGGACCGGGTGGCCGGAAAAATGGCGGAGGCGGATCTGCGCACGGCCATCGAGGACCTCGTCTGGGAGGGCGTCAAGGATTACCGGAAAAACCCGGTGGTCGCCCTCTTTCTGAACGAATCCGCGGTGGACGGGATCGTGGACAAGGCGGAGAACGCGATCCGCACCTATGTCGCCGGGGACGGCCGCGCGGTGATCCGGGATCTCGTGGCCGAGGAAGCCCGGGCCATTTCGGAAAAGCCCGTCGGAGAGCTCGCGCAGACGGTGGGGATCACCCGGGACCGGGCGGCGGAAGCGCTCTCCCGTGCCTTCGACCGGTTTGCCGAGCGGATCGGAACGGTCTTCTCGGAACGGACGGATATCGGAGGCGTGGTGCAGTCCAAGATCGAAGAGATGGACCCGGAGACCCTCGAAACCCTCGTCATGTCCGTCATGAAGCGCGAGCTCCAGGCCGTCATCAACCTCGGCGCTCTGATCGGAGCCGTGATCGGAGCGGTCAATATTTGGCTGTGAGAATGAGGAACTGGGAGTGGCAAGCGGCCAGTGGCTAGCGGTTAGTAGAACCGTCAGCTGATAAATGAAGATTTTGCGTGTTTCACGTGAAACAAAACCGTCAGGGAAGAACTTCATGTTCAACTCTGACGGTTTTTGATTTTTCGGTTTGATCTTATGTGGGTTTGAATCTGTAAATGTGCGCGAGGACAGAGAAACAGTTTACAGCTTCCCGACGGCGCGTCCTGTGCTCAATGCGCGCCTGAATCTCCGCCGTAAGGCCGCAGACTTGTCTGCGCACGGGTTAGGCTGCACGAGTTATGCCATACGGCCAAGGGACCCTCGGGAGGGGCCTTCGGCCTGAGATGGTCCCTCCCGGCGCCCGTCCCGCGTAGGGACATTAAATCCGAAACGCGGAGCGTTTCATTCCTTATTTCCCTTCGAGAAGGGATCAGAACACTCTCCGGCTCTCTCTGTACGGGTCGATCTCCGCGGAGAACACCGGCTTGATCGTCACGGAGCAGGAGAACTTCCCGCCGTTGAAGCGGTATTCCTCGGCGAGCTGGGGTCCGCAGGAGTTGGATCCGATGCCGGACTGGCGGCAGTCGAGGATCACCGTGGTCTCGGGCTCCCGCTCCAGCTCGTAATGGTGCCGCTTCGCGGTGAGCTGTTCGGGGGAGTAGTGGGAGGCGTTGAAGGAGAAGGGCTCGCCGGAGGTGAAGAGGAATCCGTGTCCCGCGACGGTGTGGACGTCGGCCCAGCGGCATCCCCAGTGGGAGGAATTCTCCTGCGGGAAGACGTAGGGCTCGTAGTTCTCCGTGACGGTGGAGCGGAATTCGTCAAGCCGGGCGGCAAGGCGCTTGTCCTCGTAGCTCTCCCGCGGTCCGTAGCCGAAATAGGACATCTGCTCCGACCCCTCGGGCATCGTCAGGCGCACGCCGAAACGCGGGAAGAACAGTCTTTCGCGGCGGCTGCGGTCCCAGGGATTCGGGCCCTCGATCTCGCGCCAGTCCACCTCGAAGCCGATCTTCACGCCCATGCCGTATTTCACGGTGTACGTGACGTCGGCGTGCAGGAGCGGATCGTGGGGAGCGGAGCCCATCGAGATCTTCGAGAGGATCACCGCGTGTTCGGAATCCGCCTCGACGAGCTCGCAGGAATAGCACTTGACCTTCGCGGTGTCCACTCCCACGCGCTGCCACTGATTCCGCACGTTGCGGTCGTTGTCGGTGGGGGCGCGCCAGATCTGCGGGACGACAGGCTTGGTGATGAGTTTCTCGCCGTTGTCGACGATCTCTTTGAGGAGCCCGCAGGTCCGGCAGAAGGTGTAGACCGTCTCGCCCGCGGTCACGGTGATGGCTCCCCCGGTGACTTCCGTCTCCACCGGGTAGAGGGCGGCGGGAGCCTGATAGGACGGGACCCCGCTCTCGTAGACGAACTGCCGGAAACCGACCTCATAGCCGACGTCCGCCCACTCCGTCGGGACTTTCTGACGGAAGGAGAAGTCCACCGTCACGACGCCGCCCGCGGGAAGCTCGTCGAAGAGTTCGATCTCCTCGGTCTCCTGGGGGTCGATCTCAAGGAAGGGGTATACCCCGGACATGACGGGCTCGCCGTCCCGCTTGACCGTCCAGGCGAGGGAGAGGTCGCTGAAATCGCGGAAGTAGCGGCGGGATTTCACGGCGTAGCGGCCGGGCGCGATCTCGCTGACCTCCGCCGGCATGATCGCCTGTTTCAGCTCCAACAGACCGGTATGGGGGCGTCTATCGGGGTAGACGAGGCCGTCGACGCAGAAATTGCCGTCGTTCGGGGTGTCGCCGAAGTCGCCGCCGTAGGTGAAGGAGGGATTGCCGTATTTGTCGCCGATGGCCACGGAATGGTCGATGAACTCCCAGACGCATCCGCCGAAGAACTCGTCGTGGCTCTCGATCTCCCGCCAGTACGCCGCCAGGTCTCCGGGGCCGTTGCCCATGGCGTGGGAATATTCGCAGAGGAAGAGGGGCTGGTCGAACTTCGGGTCCTCGCAGTACTCTTTGCACCAGGCGGGAGTGGGATACATGTGGCTCTCGATGTCGGTGACGTCGCGCTTGTGCTCGCCGCCGTTGTAGCCGGAATGGGCGCCCTCGTAGTGGACGACGCGGGAGGTGTCCCGGGACTTGATCCAGGCGGTCATGGCGGCGTGGTTGCGGCCGAGCCCGGATTCGTTGCCGAGGGACCAGAAGATCACCGAGGGATGGTTCTTGTCCCGCTCCACCATCCGGCGCGCCCGGTCGACGTAGGCGTCCTCCCATTCGGGATTGTCGGAGAGGCCGTTCCAGGGGTGCATCCCGTGGGTCTCGATGTCGGTCTCGTCGCAGACGTAGAGGCCGTATTTGTCGCAGAGGGCGGTGAACCGGGGATCGTTCGGATAGTGGGAGGTGCGGACCATGTTGACGTTGTGGGCCTTCATGATCATGAGATCCCGCTTCATGTGCTCGAAGGGTGTCGCGTGGCCGAGGAGGTGGTGGCTGTCGTGGCGGTTCACGCCCTTGGCCTTGACCTTCCTGCCGTTGATGAAGACGCACTTGTCCCGGATCTCGACGGAGCGCGCGCCGACGGGGAGGGCGATGTGTTCGCTGCCGCAGGCGAGGTACAGGGTATAGAGATTCGGTTCCTCGTCGCTCCAGAGGGCGGCGTCGGCGATCTCGGGGATCTCGATCACGGCGTCCCCGTCGATATCGCTGAGAAGCCCGGAGAAGAGGGTCGTGCCGTCGGGGGCGTTCAGTTTCCAGGCGGCGTCGGCGCGGCCGGTGAGGGAGATCTCCGCTTTGAAGCAGGCGTTCTTATAGTCGTCGGAAAGGGCGCAGGTGACGAAAATGTCGCGGATGTGGACGGGATCCCGGAAGAGGAGGTAGACTTCCCGGAAGATGCCGGACATACGCCACATATCCTGGTCTTCGAGGTAGGTGCCGTCGGACCATTTCAGGACGAGGACCTTCAGGGTGTTCTTCCCCTCGTGGACAAGGCCGGTGACGTCGATCTCGGTGGTGAGGTGGGAGACCTGGGAATAGGCGGCGAAGGTGTCGTTGACCCAGACGTAGAAGGCGGAGTCCACGCCCTCGAAGTTCAGATAGACCTTCTTGCCCTTCATGGCGGCGGGGATCGCGAAATCCCGGACGTAGAAGGCGCAGGGGTTCTCGTCCGGCACATAGGGCGGATCCACGGGGATGGGGTAGTTGACGTTGGTGTAGTTCGGGACGTCGTAGCCGCGGCCGAGAGCCATCTGCCAGCTCATGGGGACGGTCATGCGGTCGAAGGACGAGGGGTCGCAGCCCTCTCCGACGATATCGGAGCAGCAGACGTCTGCGAGGGACTGATAGAAGCGGAAGGCCCACTCGCCGTCGAGGGACTTGAAGAACGCGCTCCGTCCGCGGTTTTCGTTCGCCGCGTCGCTCTCCGAGGGGAACGGGACGAAGTACGCCCGGGGTTCCTCGCAGCCCACGTGGAGGGTCTTCGGGTCGGAATGGTAATCCGGAAGGTGGAAGGGCATATCGGTTCTCCTTTGACTCGGGAAATATTGTTCATGTCCAGTATACCACAGCCCAGCCGGATTTGCAAGAGGCGGAAGGGAGTTAGGAGTCGGAAGTGGCTAGTGGCTAGTAGAACCGTCCGCGTGAAATTAGGAATTGTTGGCTTGAGGCTGGCGGTGCAGCGGTTTCGGTCATTATGGTTTCAGTCTGCGCTTTTTTCTTTTGGATTTCGAACGGATTTTCTTGTTTTTTGTACAGGAAGAAAATTCAAGGCAAAAAACTTTGTTTTTATGATTTTTCTTATTGCATTGACGATCCGTTTGTGCTATAATGGGGGCGGGGAAATTCTGTTCCTAAACGGTACGGTTTTGAGGAGCTTCAAAAAGCATCCTCCCGCCTCCCTCCCCCGCCGCGGATTTCACCGTGATTCCGAAGAACCGCAAACTTTCGTTCCTTACCGATATGGGCTGTTATATCTGCTGTGACATGAAGAGTTTTTATGCCTCCGTGGAGTGTGTGGCGCGGGGGCTGGATCCGCTCCGGGCGATGCTCCTCGTGGCGGACGAATCCCGGACGGACAAGACCATCTGCCTCGCCGTCTCCCCCGCGCTCAAGGCCATCGGCGTCCCCAGCCGTCCCCGCCTGTTCGAGGCAAAGCAGGCCATCGCCCTGTACGAGGCCGCCCACCGGGTCAAAATCGAATACACCGTGGCGGCGCCGCGCATGGCGGAGTATATCCGGGTATCGTCGAAGATCTACGAGATCTTCCTCCGCTACGTCTCGCCGGACGACATCCACGTCTATTCCATCGACGAATGCTTCGTGGACGCCGCGCCCTATCTCCGCACATACCGCGCAGCCGCCGAAAAAGCCGGAGTCTCCCCCGCCCGGCACTTCGCCATGACGATCATCCGGGACGTGCTGAAAACCACCGGCATCACCGCCACCGTGGGGATCGGGACCAATCTCTACCTCGCGAAGGTCGGGATGGACATCGTCGCGAAAAAAGCCCCACCGGATCCGGACGGCGTGCGGATCGCGGAACTGGACGAGACCTCCTACCAGTTGCAGCTCTGGACCCACCGCCCCCTCACGGACTTCTGGCAGATCGGCCGGGGGACCGCGAACCGGCTCGCCCTGCGGGGGATGCGCACGATGGGGGATATCGCCGCCATGTCCCTTGTGGACGAGGACGCCCTCTACCGCCTCTTCGGGATCAACGCGGAGCTTCTGATCGACCACGCGTGGGGCGCGGAGCCTACGACCATGGCGGATATCAAGAACTACCGCTCGGAATCCCATTCCCTCTCCACCGGGCAGGTGCTCCCGCGGCCCTACAAATACGAGGAGGGCTTTCTCGTCTTCCGGGAAATGGCGGATCTGCTCGCGGCGGATCTGGCGGCGAAGGATCTCACGACCTCCTCCCTCACCTGGTGGATCGTCTTCGACCCCCAGACCCTCGAGGATCTTCCGGAATACGCGGGGGAGGTCGAGGTCGACTTCTACGGCAAGATCCAGCCGAAGGCCGTCCACGCCACGGTCCGCCTCCGGACAAGGTCGGGCAGCAGGGCCGCAATCATGGAAGCCCTCTCCCGCTCCTTCCGGCAGAAGGTCGATCCCCGCCTGCTCATCCGCCGGATCGGGATCTGCGCAAATCAGACCGAGGCGGACGGCGGGCCCGTGCAGCTGGAGCTGTTCTCCGATCCCGCGGCCCTCGAAAAAGAAAAAGCCCTCGGACGGGCGATGGTCGAGGTGCGCCGGAGATTCGGAATGAACGCGATCGTGAAGGGGATGAACCTGGAAAAAGGCGCCACGACGATCGAGCGGAACCGTCAGATCGGCGGCCACAAAGCGGGGGACGTGACGATGAATCTGGTGTACGGCGGGGAGAAGCGATCCTGATGCTGATTTCAAAAAAAGGAAACGCGGCTTCTTGAAAGAAGCCTGGCAAGAACTTCAATTGGGGGGAGGACAAGGTTATACCAATTAAGTGCGGTTGAACCCTTGCACACC